>JAKSKJ010000008.1 GCA_024401795.1 Bacteroidales bacterium
AGCATTATTCCGAGAACTCCGAGAATGCTGGAAATGATTATGCCGAAAAACACAACCCAGAAAAGTATTTTCGTCCCGCTGAAAAGGGCTTTGAGTATACGGGAATACTCCTGCAGCATAGTGATTCTTGTGGCATCGGTGTCGTTGGGATCCACCTTGTGAAGAAGTCTCAGGTGGCTGATTATTTGTTCTGCTTTTTTGTCGGACTCCTCATCCGCGTCCAGCGAAAAACTAAGGTGGGTGACTTTCCCGTCTAACCCGTAAACGATATCGGAAGTGGTGTACGGAATGAGTACGGCCTGGGATTCGTTGCCGAAAGGCAGAATCATTGGATTGCCCTTCCGGATTACGCCGACTATCGTGTAGAGAATGTTTTCTACCTGAATGTCCCTGCCGCAGGGGTCTTCTCCCTTGCCGAACCATCTTTCCGAGAGGTCGATTCCGATTGTGCACACTTTCCGCCGCTTCTGCATATCCATCTTGTCAATGAAACGGCCGTAAACGGTTGACAGCGTCACAGGCTCGAATATGCTGGGATGGGTTGCCATTACACGGGCGTGGTCTGTTTTTCCGTTTTCCGTCAGAATAAGATGTTCGCCGGGGAATACATATGCAGGTGCTGCATCGGTAATGTCGTTTGGGAAATCGTTGAGGAGTTTGTTCAGATCGGAATGTTCGAGAACCCACGTCCTGCCCGCACCGAAACCGGCATAGGATTTCGTCGTGGGATTCGGACTGACCAGTACGAATTCTTTCTTCGACCTGCTCAACTCTCCGAACGAACCGCTCTCGAAAACGTTGAATCCCGCAAGAGCGACCAGCAGGATGAATACGCCGCTGGCAACGGCCAGCCCTGCGAGCAAGGACCTTGTCTTGTTGCGTCTCAGAGTAATCAGAGCGTCTCTGAACAAATCCGGGCGTATCATTCTATTCACAACTCAAGGCTTCATTTACTTTGATTGACATAGCCTTGCGGGCAGGAGCGAACCCCGAGGCCAATCCACAGAGGACGATAAGGATTACGGAATTGACAATCAGGCCCAAATTGACGTTGAGGTTCGAAATCATTATCCATCTGACGCCTTCATTCAATCTGTTTACGACAGAGGTGGCGATATTGAGGGCTGTGGTGCCAAGCAGTAGTCCTGCGAATCCGAACGACAGCATCGTTGCGACGGATTCTCCAAGAACGAGGAAGAAAATGGAACGGTCGCTGGAGCCGCATATAAGCCGCACGGCAATCTCCTTTGTTCTTTCCTTTACGGAAAGATGTATGATGGAACTGACCCCCAGAACGCCCATCAGCAGTGAGAGCAGACTTACGAACAAAGTGAAAATACGGATGGAAGCAATGAATTTTTCCTGCTCACTGATAAATTCAATCTTGTCTTCGAGTCGGAGCGCGGACAAGTCTTTCGGGTCCAGCCCTTTGTTGAAACAGAGCAGTGAGTGTATCTCATCCTTCAGGTGGCGTTTTTTTGCCGCGGCCATCTCTGTGGGCAGTTTTATGTCGATAAAGCTGATGTCCCCGTCCGCTTCACGCATCTGCATCGCTGTCTTGAAGGGGACGAACACGCACTTGAAACTCAAATCGTGCGCGGGCTTGTACACGCCGGTTATGACAAACGGAAGTCCGTCGACGATCAAGGTGCGTCCGACTGCTTCACGGGCATTCCCGTACAGTTGTCCGGCCAGATATTTCGGAATCAGGCATACCCTGCCGTCGCCCGACAGTTCGACTTCGTTGAGACATCTGCCGGCGAGGAAGTCAATGTATCTTTCGTCAAGGCCCGTTCTGAAATCGCTGACCAGCATATTCGCGAAGCCAGTGGGACTCTTGCAGAATGCATTGAAGAGCTTCCTCGGATAAATGCCGTCGGTGTAATCGGAGAAGATTTTTTTCAACTCGTCGGCATCGTTCTCCGTAAACTGAATCACGCGTCCTTTGACTGAACCCCCGTAGGGAATGGACACTTCGCCGGGATAGACCGACAGGATTCCGTATTGAATAAGGTGGTCGTCATTGGACCTGTTTCCCCGGTCTATGCCGTTGGAGGTACCGGTTATGACAACGAAGACGAACACGCCCCACACGGTCACGGCTCCTGACAGAAGACTGCGTCTTCCGCTTATTTTCAAAGAAGAAACGATGTCTTTGAAAAAATCCCGTGCCGGTAGCCTACCTTCTTTCATCGCTCGCTATACGGCCATCATTCATCTTTATGCAGCGGGATATCTGCCCTGCGAGGGAACTCTCGTGTGTTACCAGCACTACTGTGACTTTGCTCTCCTCGTTGCACTTGCGTAACAGCTTCATTATTTCTTGCGACATTCTGCTGTCAAGGGCTCCGGTAGGCTCGTCGGCCAGGATAATCTTGGGATTCATCACCATCGCTCGCGCTATGGCCGTCCTTTGCTGCTGTCCTCCGGACAAATGTGCGGGAATGTGTTTCGTGAAGCGTTCCAGTTCCATCCGCTTGAGAATCTCCATTACGCGCTCCTTGCGCTCTTCCTGAGGTACGCCGCGGTATATCAGAGGCAGTTCCACGTTTTCAAAGACACTTTTGAAAGAAATCAGATTGTATCTTTGAAAGACAAAACCTATGTTGCGGTTGCGTATGACGGCTTCCTCATTTCGGGTCAAGTCCTTGATGAGTATTCCGTTCAGCCGGTATTCACCGCTGTCATACGAGTCAAGAAGCCCCATTACGTTCAGCAACGTGGATTTTCCCGAGCCGGACGGCCCCATTATCCCAACGAATTCACCTTCGTCGATATGCAGATTCACGTCATTTAGGGCATGCACCGGCTGTTCACCGGTGTAGGTCTTGTCTATTCCGTTCAAATCTATCATAGGGGCGTACTGTTAAAAATACAAAAGTACACATTTTTAATATATTATCATACTCCTGCCTGAATGACGGATGAGGCTTTTCGTCAGTTTGAAATCCGGACTTTCGCCACGAATCCGCCCGAAGGGGCGAGCTTGACCTTGAGAGGGGCGCCTGACTTGAGTTTCAATGTGCCGTGCTGAATGTCGGAAGGCTCCTTGGCGGCCTTTCTGCCGTCTTGCCAGTACTCTGCCGACATAGGGCCTTCGCTGATGAAGGACAAATCCAAGGTGAGTTCCCGTGCCTGACTGTTGCCCATCACTCCTATGTACCATTCAGAGCCGCAACGGCGCGCAATGGCGACGTATTCATCGGGCAGTCCACCGATGAATCTGGTGTCGTCCCACTCCGTGGGCATAGCGTTGAGGAAGTCACTGCCACTTTGACCAAGGACATAATCGGGATGATCGCAGAATACCATGAAAGGGCTCTCGTAGATGACGAATTTGCTGAGTTCGGCGGCCCGTGTGTTGATGACACTTGCGGGGGCGGAAGTGTCGTGGTTGGCAATGGTGACATTGCGGAATCCTCCGGGTGTGTAATCCATAGGTCCTGCAATCATTCGAGTGAATGCAAGAGTGACGTTATGCTCCGGTGTGACGCGATGAGACCACTTGTTGTATTCGTTGCCCATCACCCCTTCTCTGGTCATCATATTTGGATAAGTTCTCTCGATGCCGTCAGGTTTGTACGCTCCGTGGAAATCAACCATAAGTTGATTGTCCGCACAAGCCTTGATGATGCGTCTGTACCAGTTGACCATATCCTGATCCTCGCGGTCCATGAAATCAATCTTGACGCCAGCCACTCCCCACTGGTGGAAGAGAGGGAATGCCTCGCGCCACGCGTCATTGTTGTTGGTGTCCTCACTGCGCAGCCACAGCCAGATTTTCACGCCCTTGCTTCCGGCGTAACTGATTATTTCCGGCATATCGATATTGTCCGCCGGTCTGGTGATGACGGCGTCAGGTTGGGTGTGGGGGCCGTACCAGGTCCAGTCCACAAGCATATAGGGCCAGTTTTCGGCGGCGGCAAGATCTATGTACTGTTTGATGACGGGCATCTCCATCTTGATGTCATCGCTCCACCAGTGATCCCAGGCGCTCATTCCGGCTTTGACCCAGGAAGGGTCCTTGATGGCGCAGGGAGGGTTGAGACTCTGTATCACGTCGGATTCGATGAAGCGTCCGGGGGAGTCTGCAACCATTATCACGCGCCAGGAGGACGTAAACTCTTCGTCGAAGCGCGCGCAGAGTTCCGTTTCGGGTTCGGTATAGAGAGGGGTCAGGCGCGGATGAAGAATCCGTCTGTCTCCCTCGGTCCTGCCTGCAACAACGTGGAATGCAGGGAAATTGTCAAGATGAGCCTCCGTGATGGCCATCCAGGTCTGTGCGTCCGCCTGTATGAGACAGGGGAGTCCAACAGGCACACCGGTCTCCAGTTCATTGACGGGGGTTCTTGTGAACTCACTCTCCTGAGAACTTTTGAACGGATGGGCTTCGTCCGTATACGCGAAATTGGATTTGTAGAGAGCCGCTTCCGCGGGCACGGAGAATTCCGTCAGTTCTTTCGTGATGTATCTCATACCGGCATTCATATTTCCGTAGAGGGTGTAACGGAATGCGACCGCATCGTCCATCATTCTGATTTCCAATCCCATATTGCGGAATTCTCCGGATTTCTCGCGAAGCTTCAATGTGATGGAGCGGTAAGGGACGCGACAATCGGAATGCCTGTTCTTGACCACCGGTTTCCAGGCTTCCACATCACTGACGACGGCAGGGGCACCGGTCACGCAAAAGTTTCCGTCCATATCTTCCTCGCCCTTGAGACAGAACCCCATCGGGGACTTGGTTATCAGTGTCCTTCCGTCCATGGAAATGTCAAAAGTGAGTCTTTCGCCGTTGTGGACGGTCATTGTGAGGTGGCCGTCAGGAGAGGCGATACCGTAGTCCTGCGCGCCGAGGGTGATGCTCATCAGGCTCAGGATGCTGATTGTAATTGCTGTACGGATGTTCATATAATAAAGTGTTATTATCTGTTTGTCATTAAATGCGAGGCCTGCGTTTCTGTGCCGGAATTGAAATCACGTCGCTGGTTTCAGGACAAATATAACATAAAATAAGCTTTCGCGCCATGTCATCAGGCAGGAAATCTTTTCCACTCCGTCTGTTATTGCTTTCGAAAGTGAAAGAAAGAACACATTGCGGTCGAGGTACTCGGACCTCCGATGGCAGTTACTGTTCATGAAGCGAAGCTGTCACGCCTTATGGATTGTCGGGGAAAATTGTTATATTTGACTGCGTAAGAATTTTTGAACACAACAATATTGATTTCAGGATATGAAAACATTCAGACTGACATTGTCTCCCTTCGCGTTTGCTGGCTCAATCATTGTGTCCATATTGCTTTCAGGATGCAATAAATCGACTGGCGCTGATCCCGTAAAGGTTAAAGACCTCGTGGTTTACGGCAAGATTTTCACTGCCGCTCAAAGTGACGGGGCTGATTCGATTGCGCGAGCATTCGTCGTAAAGGAAGGCAAATTCGTGTATGTCGGCACTGAAGACGGAGCTGCAAAATATGTCACGCCGGATATGGAAGTCGTCAATGTGGATGACGGCAGTCTTGTCATCCCAGGCTGTACCGAGGGCCACGGCCATTTCATCGGGGTCGAAGGCGTGGCGACCACGCTTCCGGGATTCAAGGCTTCCTATGAGAGTCTGGTCGATACTGTCATCCCCAAAAAGATGCAATCCGATCCGGGTCCCTTCGTATCATTCGGATGGGCTACGGCGAAGGTCCCGAAAGACAACAAGACAGATTATGCCGGAACGCTTGATGAGATTTCAACAGAATACCCCATAATACTTATTGACGGAGGCGGCCACAATGCTCTGTGCAATACTCCCGCCTTGAAGAAGGCTGGGCTTCTCGCTGATGACGGCACGAAGAAGATGGATGTCCGTGGGGGAGACATCCTCACCTTGGGTGAAACCGGTAAGCCTACCGGCTATATTACGGACGAAGTCATACCCTACGTTGTCAACAAGGCCGTCGGTGCCCTCCTTGATGATGCCCAGTACCGCCAGGCTTGTATCAATGCGGTAAACGCTCTCAACGAGCGCGGCTTCACCTGTTATCTGGACGCAGCAACCAACTATCTGGATGAAGAGGCCAGAGCCTACAAGTATGCCTATGACTTGGACCAGTCGGGAGAATTCACGGTCAATATGATAGGATTCTACAATATCCGCAGTTATGACTGGGGATTCCCGAAAGGAGGACCTATACCGGAAACCGTTAAAAAGAGGCTTGATTACATCAGCACACTCGTAGACAAGTATTCCAGCCGTCACGTCATAGCCAATGGAGTGAAACTCTTCGCAGACGGCGTTACTGATACGGGCACAGGCTGGATAAGCGAGGAATATTTGAAGGACCTTCCTGCCGACAAAAAGCACGGCAACATCATCTGGGAGCAGGAAGAACTGGACGCTATCGTTGCCGCGTCCAATGAGAGAGGCTTCCCTGTCCACACCCATACTTTCGGAGATCTGGCCTGCGAGGCTGTCATCAATGCATATTGCGCCTCCCGCACGGCTTCCTCGCTGACAGTACCCAATTCGCTTGCTCACGTGAGAAACATTATGAATAAGGATATCGCACGCTGTGCGGAAAACGACATCCTCATCGCATCCAATATCATCTGGCACGTAGGGGATCCCGATTGGGCTATGCCTTATCTTGCCCATATCCCGAAAGATATTTATGAAAGCGGCTATCCGATGAAATCGCTGATGGATGCAGGCATCGTAGTGACATCCTCCACCGACTCTCCTGCCGGAACAACTCCGGGCACCGTCCCGAACATTATTGGAGTAGCCGTGAACGGAGTGTGCCCCGAGTTTCTCGATGTGAACCCGCTCAACGCTTCAGAGCTGCTCACTGTCGCCCAGGCACTCAAGTGCCTCACCATCAATGGGGCCATAAGTCTCGGCCTCCAGGAGGAACGCGGATCCATTGAGGTTGGGAAATATGCCGATTTCGTGGTGTTGGACAAGGATGTTCTGGAGCAGGAGAAGACAAACAAGAAAGATATCTTCAATACAAAAGTCGAAAGCACCTGGTTTGAAGGGAGGAAGGTATATCCGAACACGAAGTGAGTTTGTTCCCGTTACCTGCGCCCACCTTGTCCTTGTGGAGTATAGGGGGGTCGAACCCCTGACCTTAAGATTGCGAACCTTACGCTCTACCAACTGAGCTAATACCCCGTCAAGCGCCGCAAATATAGTGTTTTTACTTCAATTGTACAATAGCGGACGCCCTTTTACCTGTCATAGGTTCTCATTATCGCATTGTCCCGCTCCAACCGCGGCACGAATCTGCCGTCCCGCAAAGAATGATTGTCGCGGCAAATCTCATATCGTTATATCGACTATTTTTCCTGCAAGCGCAGGGTCGTACGCTCTTTCGATACGTATGTAATTGCCCGTGAACCCGGACATCATACCGTTTCTGTCACGCGACTCGAAGAGTACCTTTTCGGGAAGCCCCCTGTTCGCCTGCACGAATTCGTCGTGAAGCCTTGTACAAAGGGATTCGAGTCTCTTGACGCGTATTTCCTTCACTTCGGCACTGACCTGCCCCGGCAGGTCAAATGCCCTTGTGCCGGGCCTTCGCGAATAGGGGAAGACGTGGATGAACGCCGGTCTGAGGCTCTCTATGAAGCGGTAACTCCGTTCGAAAAGTTCGTCACTCTCACCGGGGAGGCCGGCCATAACGTCGATTCCGATGAACGCCAGGGCCTTGCCGGGGGAGTCCAGAGCAGACCGTATGGACTCAATCTTGTCTTTGAAAAATATCGTGTCGTAACGGCGCCCCATTGCTTTCAGTAGTTCATCCGTGCCTACTTGCAACGGGATGTGAAAATGAGGGAGTACTTTGGAGCCTGAAGCAATCCAGTCTATTATCTCATCGGTGAGCAGATTCGGCTCTATCGACGAGATGCGGTAACGCCCGATGCCTTCCACCTCGTTCAACGCCTTGAGAAGGTCCAGAAAAGATTCACCTGTGCTGCGCCCGAAATCTCCGGTGTTGACCCCCGTCAGCACTATTTCCCTGACTCCCGTGGCTGCAATTGCTTCGGCTTCGCGCACTATCCCGCAAATCGCCTGATTGCGGCTTCGCCCCCGCGCGAATGGTACTGTGCAGTAGGCGCAGAAGTTGTCGCATCCGTCTTGAACTTTCAGGAATGAACGTGTCCTCTCGCCTATGGAATATGCCGGAAAGAACGTTCCTTCTCCCTTAGCCTGCAGACCGAGCATCTCCGGCACGAGACTCTGCTTCTCTTCCGCCCCGAACACTCTGCTGACACCCTCTATCCGCTCCAGCGCGTCCCGCCTGAGCTGGGCTGAGCACCCTGTCACGGCGATTCGGGCCGAAGGATTGATGCGGTGCACCTTCCGTATGAGATTGCGGGATTTGCTGTCCGATATTTCAGTTACGGAACAGGTGTTCACGACATATAGGTCGGCTTTTTCCCGCCAGGGGACAATCTCATTACCCGCTTCGGCGAAAGCGCGCGCGTAGGTGGACGTCTCGGCATAGTTGAGCTTGCACCCCAGTGTGAGGAGGGCCACTTTCATCTTGACATCTTCACTTTTGACCATCCGACGGACCCGTCCACGGGGGGATTGCGCTTGCATACCTCCACGCTGAAACTTTCCAGCTCGGGGAATGCTCCGGCTATGGCATCATAGATGCGTGCGCACAGGTGCTCAAGCAGATTGGCCGGAATACCCATCTCCCGTGCCACAATCCGGTAAATGAGCGCGCAGTCGATTGCATCTGAAAGCGTGTCGCTTGAGGCGGCGGCAGTCATATCGTATGTACCGGAAAAATTGACGACAAAAAGATTGTCGTTCTCTTTCTCCTGCGGCAGGCATCCGTGCCTGCACAGGAATTCCAGCCCTTCAAGTGTGAGTGCTCCCTTCATCTCAGGCAAGCATCGGGAACACACAGGGGCGTTTCCCTATGGTCAGGTTTTCTTTTGTCCATCCGGACACCGTCATAGTGCGTATGAACTGGTCCGGCATCGTTATGTCTGCGGCTACGCATATCTCCGTGTCAGGAGAACAGTTACGCAGCAGATCCGAAAACATCGCATCGTTGCGGTACGGTGTCTCTATGAATATCTGGGTCTGCCGTTTTGCCGCCGATGTCTTCTCGATTGAACGTATGGTTGCCCGGCGTGCGTCAGGCTTTGCGGGCAGATAGCCGCAGAATGCGAAGGACTGTCCGTTGAGCCCTGAGCCCATAAGGGCCATCATCAGGGATGACGGACCGGTCAGGGGCACTACTTCCACACCTGTCCTGTGGCACAGCGCGACGAGGGTGGCTCCCGGATCTGCTACGGCCGGGAGCCCGGCTTCCGATATAAGACCCACGTCCCTGCCGCCATCGAACAGGGAAGCCATCTCTTCCACTTCTTCCGGGGAGGTGTGCTCGTTGAGGGTGACAAATTCGACTCCGTCAATCTGTCCTTTGAGTCCCGCTCTTGACAGATAGCGTCTTGCAGTCCTCACTTCTTCCACTACATAGAGGTCTATTTCCCGGATAATCCCGAGAACGAATGACGGGATGACTTCCGAAATGTCATTGTCACCAAGCGGTGACGGTATGAGGTAGAGTTTCCCTTTTTCACTCATTGTTTCTTATGCTTATCGTTGTCTTCTCTTTTGTCTCTGTGAGTTCGAGTCTCCTGCGCTCGTCTCTTTCCTTTTTTGTGCTGAAAATGTTACGGAAGAATTCGCCGAATGTGTTGAATTCCTGCTGGTAACTGATGCCGAGACCATTACGCTGCGAATTGTCCAGATAGTTGGTGAACTTGTCGGCGGAATGGGAGAACAGGCTGGCCCTGACGTCTCCCTGCCGAGTGAGCTTCATTTCTATGTTCAGGTCCCCGACGATGTCCTGTCGCGAATCGCCGTTGAGACGGTTGCCTACGGTGCCGTTGACGCTGACACGGTTGTTGAACAGTTGCGTGGACAGCGCGACGTCGAATATGTCGGTGCCTCCCCGGGCCTGCTGGTAGTTGAAGCCGAGGTCCAAGGGAATCTTAAGCATTTTCAGGATGTTGTTCAGTTGCCCCGACATTATTTCCGCAGCATTGGAAAGAAGGACGTTGGTGTTGTTGACGATGCCGGATTCGTCTCCGGGGAGGAAACTGTTGCTGACAAGGAGCGCGAGGAACTGCTTCTGGAGTTTGTCTTCCGTGCTGATGGCGCTCTGGAAATACGATTGGGCCGATGGGTTGAGGTCGGGGACCTCTATGCTGAAGCCGAGGTGCGGATTGCTGAGCTTGTCATAGATGTGGAGACCGCAGTTGACAGTTCTTCTGCTGGTCGGCGCATTGGAACTTCCTCCCATAATCATTTCGAGGGAGGCTTTTGTCTCATAGATGGCATTGATGTCCAGATAGGTGTCGACCGGGTTGCCTACAAGCGATATGCGGCTGCCTCCCAGTATCTTGAAGGTGCGGCTTGTCACACCGGCCAGACCGAAGTGGAAACTTCCTTCATTGAGTGTATAGTCACCCCTGATATCGATGTCACCGCTTGATGGGATGTGCAGTTCGGCCCGGCCGGAACCTCGGCCATAGAGGGAATTGCCGCTACTGTTGTCGATATCGAGCCTCAGTTGCACTTCCGGTGTGACGGAAACCGATATCCTGGCATCCAGCCCTTCTATCCGTCTCCCGTCGCCCCGTGCTGCGCGCATCATTTCTTCATAAGGATCTACTTCCACTGATTCCTGCTTGAAACTGAGGAGGTCCGTACGGCCGGACGCGAGTGTGTTGCCAAGAGGGACAGCCACTTGCCCGTCACCGCTTGTCGTGGCGGAGATGTTGAGTTTGAGTGCGTCGAACGGACCTGTAATGGAAGCGTAACCGTCTGCGGATACCCGCCCGAATATGGGTGAACCGTCGCCATACGACAGGTCGAACGCATTCATATCATCGAACGTGACCCTTGTGTCGAGATTGAAATCGCTGAGATGGTCGTATCGTATGGCGCCGGAAATTATCCCGGCCCCTCCTTCTCCGTCTCTTGCAGCCATATCATCGAAATGAAGTCCATAATCATCCACGTGGAACGGTCCGCTGATATCATATGTCGCTCCGGTGAAGGCCAGCCCCAGCTTCCCTTTGTCCAGTCTTGTGGAGTCGCTGGAGAGAGAAAGCCGTTCGAGAGGCCCCCAGACAAACACGTCACCGCTTATCAGACCGTCTATTTCATCGAAGGTGTCCTTGAGAAGGCAGGATATGTAGCCCAGCCGGGTCCCGTCGAAACTCAGTTTCGCGTCAAGCGTCCCCGTTTCGGGAAAAAGTTTGCCTATGGCCACCAGACAGCGCTTCCCGTCAAGTTCTTGAGTGAGCGCCAGTTTGAAATGGTCAGCGTCTTCCACGCGTCTGCTTGTCACCCGTATGCTTCCCGCATCGTATCCGCTGATTTCGGATGAGTCGCACTGGAGGTTCAACGTCATCCCGGCCTGTGTCTTGAACGGGGACGTTATGACTGCATTTCCGCTTACGGATGATTCGAGGTCAAGCGTACTGCCGATGAAACGGAGGGCATCCCCGAGTCTGAAGTTGTCAAGATCAAGGTTGAGAGTGTCGGTCCTGTGCCTGGCATATCCGCCGTTTACGGAAAGTGACTGGCCTGTGCCCGAAAGCCGTGCCAGGCCAATGCTTGCGCCAGACGTGTCGATGCGCACGTCAGATGCATGGAACTGCCAGGGATGCCCGTTGAGAGTGAGGGCGGATTCTTTTGAATTGAAGATAACTGAAAGCCCTTCGTCACCGGAAAGTCTTCCATCGAATATCAACCCGCCACCTGTACCGGAGCCGGTTCCGTTGTCGAACTTGTATGCCAGGCCGAAACTGTCTCTGGAAGCATCGAGAGTGAGTCTGTTGTCCAAGAAAAGGATGTCTGCCAGATTGAATTCCATACCCGATATGCCTAACGAAAGGGAATCGCTGATGCCTGACGCGCTGATGTCGAGATGTTTGAGATAGTTTCTGCCGAGTGCGATGCGCTGTGATTTCAAGTTTCCTCTGAAGTTGCCGGCTCCGTCTGACTGGAGCCTTACCGTTGTCCCGTCTGCGATGTATGCACCCGGTTTGACGAATGAAAGTATGTCTCTGGAGTCGGAAAATTTCACGTCCAACTCATATTGCGCATCTTCAGGAATGGATTTGCGAGTGCAGAACAATGCGGGGAGACTCTTGCCGACCGCAGATGCCGCGATTGCGTCGAGCGCTTTGCCGATGGGCTGCTCACCTTTGTATGACGCTTCCGCGAAAGCGGATTTGAGATCGACCATATGTCCGGAAGCATTTCTTCTGGAGGAGACTGATATGTCTCCTATGTTGTGGATGCCTTCTCCGTTTTCGAGCCGCAGGTCATGAAGGCCGATGTCGCCGATGAGTGCCGAACCGTCTATGTCCAGATAGTCGGCTGTCAATTCGAATGATGCCCTGGATTTGCCGCGCCTGTCAACGTTGATGGCGTAGAGGTCTGCATATCCGAGGTTGAAATAGAACTTGTACAGAGCATTGCTGGTCTTGTTCGATAGGTTGAATATGCCCTGGAATATGAAGTTGAGGTTGGGGTCGGAGCATATTATTCTGCCGTCGAAGGCACTTCCGGAATATGTGCCGGCGGCCGCTATACCGCTGTAGTTGTAGTCGAGCAGATTCAGCCGCGACACCCCGAGAGAGTCGAGTTCTAGAGACAACTTCCCGTTTGTGACCTTTGCATCGAATCTGGCCCCCATCGTGCATTGATGTATGGGGATGCCACTGATTATCCGGCCTATGTCGAGGTCGGAGGTGCTCAGGTCGGCAGATATGTCTATGGGAGCCCGATTTTCGGAGAATGCGTTTCTGATGCGCCCCTTTATGCCCAGAGAACCGGCGGATGAGTATAGACGCATGCGGGTATAGAGTGAATTTAGGGGACCCCGTACCCGTCCTGAAAGTTTGTATCTCTCTTTCGGGGACAATTTGTCAAACGTTATCTGCGATGACGGTTCGATGGCGTGAAGCAATCTGTCCAGTGTCCTTGCGGTGAACCTGAATTCTTTGAGCTCGCCGTCTATGCTTATTTCCCCACTGTCCGGGTCAATCTGCAGATTCCCTTTGACTCCCGCACGGCACCCGCAGTCTTCCCTGATGTCGAAGTCGCTTATTTCCAAATTGTTGACGGGGCCATAGAATCTGGCATATTCCACTGTCGTCATCCCCGATGCGTGTGGGAAAACGCCGGAGTAACTGTTGATTGTCTCGAAACTTACTCTGCTGTCCGTGATGACTCCTAGCATCCTTACTTCTTCGGGGAAGCGGATGAAGGCATCCGGCGTGTCGTAGAGCATCTCGAAATCCGGCAGATGAAGTTCCGTGCGTTTGTCACGCATATGGAACGCATCTACCCTTACGTGTCCCGGGATGACACTGGCATATCCTTCTGCGTGCTCCATACGGTATCCGCTTTTCTCCGTGAGTTCGAAATGTTCCAGCCGTCCCTTGACTTCGCCTCCGGCAATGGAAATGTCTCTTGCGCGCACGTCACCCTTTCCATCGAAATCGAGCCAATTGATGCAGTTTTTTCCGTCGGCATACGGTTCGACCGTGTCGTTTAGCAATTTGAGTCGTATGTTGTCCGCATCGAACTTGCGTATGCTGATGGAAAGTGGCGGTGGAGGCGGTTCGTCTTCGAAGGACCGGGCCGGGTACGAGTCGAGTACGCGATTGATGTTGGAAAATTCATCCTCCTTGACGCACGTGACAAGGCAGTCCATCAACTTGACCCTGTAAAGGTGTATCCTGTCCGCATTTTTCAGACCCTTCCAGGAGAAGTTGGCAACCAGGTTGCGGCAGTATGCTACCGTGTCCTGCGATTCGAACCTGTCGGAAACGTAGGGATGGGCGTCCGTTAGAAGGAAGTCTCTGATTATAAGAGTATTGAAGGGGAGTATGTGAATGGAGCCGATACTCGCGTGTCCGTCCATCTTCTCTCGCAATTTCCCCAGAAGCGCATCCGACAAGGCTGTCTGTACCGCCGAAGTCTGTAATACGAGCGTGATGGCCGTCAGCAGCAGCACTGCTCCGGCGATTATCCTCACGGCGGTATGTTTCAGGGTCCTGATAGGCTTGCCAGTTTTATCCACAAACCTCAAAAATACAAAAATCCGCGTAATTATTGCTATATTTGACGGCTTGAAAAACAGCATTTTTATGGCAGACATCATATTGGGAATAGAATCATCCTGCGATGACACTTCGGCCGCTGTTATCCGGGACGGTTGGCTTCTGTCCAACGTAATAGCCGGTCAGGACGTGCACCGCTCTTACGGAGGAGTCGTGCCGGAGCTTGCTTCGCGCGCTCACGAACTGAACATAGTGCCTGTGGTCAGTGAGGCTGTCTCTCGTGCCGGCCTGCGCAAGGAGGATATCACCGCTGTCGCTTTTACCAGAGGTCCTGGCCTGCTCGGCTCTCTGCTGGTCGGGACTTCATTCGCCAAGGGGCTCGCGCTTTCGCTCGGAGTCCCGCTCGTGATGGTAAACCACCTTCAAGGGCATGTGCTGGCCGGATTCATAAAGCAGGAAGGAGTGATGAACCGCCATCCTTCCTTCCCGTACCTGTGTCTTCTCGTATCGGGAGGCAATTCGCAGATAGTAAGGGTCAATTCCCCTCTTGATTTCGAAATATTGGGGCAGACCATAGATGATGCAGTGGGTGAGGCGTTCGACAAGTGCTCCAAGATGATGGGGCTCGGCTATCCGGGCGGACCGATAATCGACAAGCTCGCAAAGTCGGGCAATCCGGAGCGCTTCAAGTTTGCCAAACCGCGCGTCCCCGGACTGGACTACAGTTTCAGCGGCGTCAAGACTTCGCTGCTTTACTTCGTGCGTGACCGTATGGCTGAAGACCCGTCGTTTATGGAGAACAACAGGGAGGACATCTGCGCCTCGTTTCAGAAGACCCTTCTCGACATCCTTCTTGACAAACTTGTCAAGGCGTCGGAAATGACAGGCATACGCGATATAGCCATCGGTGGTGGTGTGTCGGCCAACAGCGGACTGAGAGCCCGTATAACCGCGGAAGGGGAGAAGCGGGGATGGAATACATTTCTCCCCGAATTGAAGTTTACCACCGACAACGCCGCGATGATTGCCATTGCCGGCTGGTTTCATTATATGGCGGGGGAACGTTGCCCTCTGGATGTGGCGCCGGTCTCCAGAACCGCTGACTTCTGATGAAGGAATTCGAGATATCTTTCCCTGTGGGGCAGACTCCGGATGAGGAGGTTCTTCGCGCCGCTGCGGTTCGTGAAGCGGGCCTGCGCCGGGATGCGAAGCCTGTTTGCGTCGTTTTGAGACGCTCTTTGGATGCGAGGGGGAATATAAGGATGCGTTACCGCGTTGCGGCTTATCTTCCGGGCGAGGAGTACCATCCTTATGAGTTGCCTCCGCTTGCGGATGTGACTGATGCGCAGCCTGTCATAGTCATAGGAGCAGGTCCGGCGGGAATGTTCGCTGCCTTGACTCTCATCTCCTGCGGACTGAAACCGATAGTACTGGAAAGGGGCAGGGACGTGCACTCCAGGAAGAAGGATATGGCTTCTCTTTCGAGGACGGGGAACGTGAATCCGGACAGCAACTACTGTTTCGGAGAGGGTGGTGCCGGAGCGTTTTCGGACGGAAAACTCTTTACGCGGTCATCCAAGCGCGGTGACATACGCGAAGTGCTTTGCCGGCTCGTGGAATTCGGTGCGTCTGAGGATATACTGGTGGATGCTCATCCGCATATCGGATCGGACCGTCTGCCTGCGATAGTCGAAAACTTGCGCAAATGCGTGATTGCTCATGGAGGGGAATATCATTTCGGGACCAGAATCGTGTCGGTAGAGCGTAGGGGGGCTGACGGGACACTTCGGGCAAGTTCCTCTGACGGACGGGTATTCGAGGCTTCCAGGGTCATATTGGCTACCGGGCATTCTGCACGTGACGTCTATGAAATGCTCAGATCCGCCGGGTTCGGCCTTCAGGCGAAGGGATTCGCACTGGGTGTCAGGGCGGAGCATCCGCAGTCGCTCATCAATGCAGCCAGATACCGTGGCGGAATACGGCCCTCCTTGCCTCCCGCCGAATATTCTTTCGTGCATCAGGTGGATGGCAGGGGAGTGTTCTCATTCTGTATGTGCCCGGGAGGCATACTTGTACCGTCCGCTACCGAGGCGGGGACGGTGGTGCTTAACGGAATGTCCAATTCTGCACGCAATTCCGCCAGGGCGAATGCCGGTGTGGTGGTGTCCATAGAGCCGGAGGACCTCCCCGGAGATGATCCTTTCAGACTTCTCGATTTCCAGAGATCGGTGGAGCGCAGTATGTACGAGTGCGTGAAGGCGTCTGGCGGGCACACCAATCCGGCGGCTGCCCCGGCTCAGAGGATGAAGGACTTCTGTCGCGGAATCGTCTCTCGCGATCTGCCGGGTTCTTCTTATTTCCCTGGAGTCGTGAGCGCGCCGCTGCATGAGATTCTACCCGAGCAGGTGTCGTCGCGGCTTCGCAAAGTGTTTCCCTTGATTGACAGGGAAATGCACGGATATTATACCAATGAGGCACTTCTTCTGGGCGTAGAATCACGCACATCATCTCCCGTCAGAATTCCTCGTGACCCCGTGACACTTCAGTCCATGGACCTGCCGGGACTGTACCCCTGTGGCGAAGGTGCAGGATTTTCAGGAGGAATAGTTTCTTCTGCCATTGACGGCATACGTTGCGCCCGTGCGGTGGCTTCGGGGATCCGGTAGGATACGAAAAAAGGGAAAGCTTGGCACATCGCACCGCTACGACCTCCTACCCTTGCTGCCTTCCGGCCCTGGGGGAGTTCGGAGGGAGCTGGTCGTGTACGACTTTCCCCGCACAAATATACTCATTTCTGATAAAAAAAGAACTTTTTCGTGAGATAATGACGATGGAATCTGCTGGAGCCCTGTTCCTGCCTGCGGCTGGTTCTGGATGTAAAGTAAACGGGCGATTCTTTTTGTGAAAAATATTATCTTTGCGGCGATTCGGTCTCAAAACCGGAAACAAAGATATAGCTATGACATTCAGTAAATTGAACCTGATCGCTGCAGTGGCGTTACTGGCCGGTACGACAGCGGTTGCTCAGGACAGGTATTTCGGTCTTCACTTCGATTTTCACGCTTCTCCGGGTCGATGCCCGGCCATCGGAGCTACGCTCTCCGAGGATGACATCAGGGAGATATGCAGTGTGTACAGACCTGATTTTATACAGGTTGACAGCAAAGGACACCCCGGCTGGTCATCCTATCCCACGGAATGCGGCGATGAAGTCCCCGGAATCGTGGGCAATCCGATGGCGACCTGGCGCAAGGTGACCGTAGAGAACGGCGTCCAACTGTATGCTCATCATTCCGGAGTGTATGATGCCATATATTGCGCGAATCATCCTGATGAGGCCGTCAAGGACTGCGAAGGCAAGCCTTCTGACGCTTTCGTGCGGACCAACGGGCGCTATGCGGATGAAAAACTGATTCCTCAGATTCTGGAGCTGGCCGGGCGCTATGGCCTTGACGGAATATGGATTGACGGAGACTGCTGGGGAGCACGGATGGATTTCGACCCACGTACGGTAGCCGGTTTCGAAAAGGAGACGGGCATTCACTTGAACGGTACACTGCCCGTCAATCCCGACGTTCCTTATTATATGGAGTATGCCGACTACTGTCGCAAACTTTACAGAAACTATCTGAAACATTATACAGATGCAGTGCACGCCCGATATCCCGATTTTAAGGTGATTTCCAACTGGGCGTTCACCGAGCATATGGCAGGCCCGGTTACAGCGGATACCGACTGCATCTCGGGTGACCTTGACTGGAGGAATTCCATAATGTGGGGACGATACTCGGGCCGTTCGGCCGTTATGCAGGGAAAACCCTGGGATATGATGGCTTGGTCTTTCAGAAATGTTCCCGGCGGTCAGGTGACCAAGACTCCCGCGCAACTTATGCAGGAAGGCGCGTGCATCATCTCTCTTGGCGGAGGTTTCCAGTTCTATGTATGCCAGGATGTGTATGGTGCTCCCAATATGGAAGTTCTTCGCTATCTCGCACCGACTGCCGAATTCTTCCACGCGCGTCGCGAATGGACCTTCGGAGGCCACCCCAGGAAACAGGTGGCCGTGCTTATGGAAACGCCGCAGAGACTCGCCGAACAGGGAGAATGGTCAAGGAACGGAGATGGAGGCATCTTTACAAGGGCCGGATATGACAGGCTGATGGGACTTGTGTCCATCCTCTGCGATGCGGGGCATTCAGTGTCCCTTATTTCCGAGCGTGAGCTCGAAAACGGTGACGCGTCATCTTATCCGGTGATAATAGTGCCGGATTTGTATCAGAAGTTGCAGGACAGCGTATGGGACGGGTTGATGACCTATGCCGTGAAGGGTGGCGCCGTAGTTCTGACAGGCCCCCACACCTGCGGCTTCTATGGGTACGATACGGTGACCCGGCCCGCCACATACGAAAGAGCTGGGGGAAAGTTGGCCATTTACCCCCGGGAGTGTTCCTCTTCGTATATGTCTGGAAGAAAATGCGAGGACAGAAAGAGCCTTTCAGATTTTCTTCTGACTCTTTACGAGCCTGAAATCCGTCTCGTATCCGCGGACGGTCTTGTAGAAATCATCGACTTCGAAAAGGACGGGCAGCTGATGGCGCAACTTGTCAATTGTAACGGCAATCACTATGACGAGAAGTCCTTGACAGAGGATTTCATCCCTCCCGTGCTCGACGTCGTGCTGAAAATCAGACTTGACAGCCGCCCCGGCGCAGTTTTCCTGCAACCTGACGGAAAGAGGTTGAAGTTCAGTTGGCGCAACGGCTATGCGGAAGTGACTGTACCCAGGGTGGATATCCATTCCACCATAGTCTTTGCCAGGTAGGATAGTCGTGTGATTTGAGAATCCTGCAACAGAATCACAGGTCCCAGTCATCCGTGCGGAACGGAGCGGCAGGGATTCCGTAATTGTTGTAAAGTCCGCCTACACACCAGTTGCGGAAACAGTAGCGCACAGCCACGGGCTCCGGGACTTCTTCGCAGAAAACTTCCACTGAATTGCCATAGATATGGCTGACGTACGCTTTATGAAACACCTTGTCGTCACCGGCAATCTCAAATCCGGGGATGCCGCCGCCCATAGGGCTCAATCCCTCTGAATCCACGTTGAACCGGACAATCGCCTTTCCATCCAGGAATTCCACTGACTTGTAGGTGGGAGCCACTGCCTTGATTGCAGGGAAACCGTAGTCGTTCTGGAGGGCAAGATATGCGAGTCTGTCTCCCACTGCCTCTTTCAGACAGGGGTGGATGGTTCCGTATTCACCGATGTCGCAGGTGACAGCCATCCCGCTGCGGGGGATTACGTCAAGAGATTTCTGCTGGGCCTCATAAAAGTATCCGGAACAGAATCCATCCGGGTTATCGTATGGATAGGGCGCTATCTGCACGAAATAGAACGGGGCTTCAGGAACACTGAATATCTCGCGCATAGACCTTGTGTAGGCATCTTGCAGGCGGATATACTGCTCGGGTCTGCCACGATTGGTCTCGCCCTGATACCATATCATTCCCTTGAAAGTGTACGGTATAAGCGGAGCCACCTGTCCGTTGAAGCAGAGACAGGGGTCCTGATTGTCGCTGTGAATCTCTCCTGAAGGAGTAAGGTGGTCAAGGCTGAATTCCGGGAATTCTTTCTCTATGACCTCTTTGGGAATCCAGGTCTCGATGCTGCTGCCGCCCCAGCAGGTGACGATAATCCCTACAGGAATGTCTGTAGCCGCCTGCAACTGTCGGGCGAAGTAGTAGGCGGTAGCGCTTGTGGCCGCCACTGCGTCAGGAGTGTTTTCACACCACGAACCCTCCGACGTTTCCAGCGGAGTCTTGGAACTTTTCTTTGTGACGTTGCAAATGCGGATTGGAGTGGACGCCTTGGCGCCCGCTATGTATTTCACCGCGCCCTTTGCCGGCTGCGAATCGTAGCCCATCATAGGCATCTCCATATTGGATTGTCCGGAACAGAACCACACCTCACCGACAAGAACGTTTCTCAGGGTGACGGCCTCACCGTCAGAAATGGTTATCTGATAAGGGCCGCCAGCTGCCGGCGTGGCTATGCGCACGAGCCATTTTCCGGTCTGCTTGTCGGCCGGAATCACGGTCTTGGCATTGTTCCAGGATGTCGTGACGGTGACTTTTTTGCCGGGCTCGGCTTTTCCCCAAAGAGCCACGTCGGTCTGCTGTTGCAGTACCATATTGTCACTGATGACGGAAGGCAGTGTGACCTTGGCGTCAAGCGCGCTGCCGTACATAAGCAGCAGAGTTGCAAAAATCAATGTTTTTTTCATACTATTCAAATTTGTTCCATACAAGTTATGTTTTCAGCCCACAAGGTTTTATTTGTTCAGCCGTATCGTGACTGCATCATCCGGGACGACAGTCCTGTCAGCGCCGTAATAATTATGATATGCGCTGTAGAAAAATTCCTGTGCGGTTGCCCTGGCCTCTTCCAGACTGATTCCAAAGACTTCTTCAATAAGGGCGATGACCCCAAGAGCTTCTTCCATGGCCTCTTCCTCGCTGTCGCCCTGCTCCATGAAGTTGTCAACAAGCCTCTGTATGATGGATTCTATAATGTCATTCAACGATGACATTGCATCCTTCACATTCCATGAAGGGGAATAGAGATGCTCGTTGCCGTTGCTCGTGTAGTAGAGGAAATTGTAGAAGGTTGCCTGAGCCTTTTCAGCAAGGAAGGCCTCGATGTCCTCGGGGCCGTCGAAGCCAAGTTCCGACAAAAACGTGGTGGCGATTTCATTCTCCCAGCATTTTTTCGCGGCACTGTTCATATAGAAGGCGGACAGGTCCTGCCAATAGCGTTTCCCCTGCTCTATGAGGTTCACCCCATTCGAGGGACGGAACTCCTGTACATTGGCGGAATGGATGTCCAGAAGCCCTCCGTTCGACACTTCGCACAGGCGGAAAGCGAACGGAAGATTCACGAGGGAACTGGTGACAATACTGTATATTTCTTTTGAATCCACACGACGGGAGGTGATGGAATGCATATGCGAATGCCCGCTGAACACCACTTCGACACCGGCATTGCACAAATCCGACACCAATTGCTCATTTGTGTAACTGTCATATTTGGCATTGGCGATGTTGTCTCCGCGAATAAGGGAGGCGTGGTCGTAGTATTCGAGGACATTGTGGTGCATTCCCATGATGACACGACGGCCGTCGGAATGCGCTTTCTTCACCATATCGGCTATCCATTCAGCCTGTTCTTTCGTGAGGCCGCCACTGACCTTGGCAGAATCGGGTGTGTTCTCTTCGTTGGAGTCCACTCCGATGAATGCGATGCTGTCCGTGGGGTAACTCATATAGTCCAGCGTTCGCGGGCCTCGGGCCACGGCATCCCCATAGCCACAATCCTTGTAGATTGTCTTGAACTGTTCTTCGGTTGCGCTCGGTTCGTTTGACGCCACATCCCCGTCATATTTCAAGGAATGAGGGTTGGTTAGATCGTGGTTGCCCGGGACTACAAGAATTTTCGTACCTGTCTTTTGGGAAAATTCTTTCAATCTGTCTGCGGCGTACTGATGGGAAATGACCTCGCCGTCCTTGGTCATATCGCCGCAGACTACGAGGAAAGCCGGCTTGAAGTCCGCGACCTTTTCCAGAGTAGTCGCGAAGATTTCGGGACTTTCACGCAAAAACTTGCACTCCTCCCAGTTATAATCGTCAAATGCCTTTCCCTCGTGTACCAGAAGGTCGGGATGCATAAGATGAATGTCAGTGAGTACGGCAAATCTGGTGGGGCCATCGCAGGAATCTACGAGCGTAGTTTTTTTGCACCCGCTACAGAATACAAGTGCGATTGCCAATATAACAACTGATATTCTCATTTTCAAGAAATTATATCATATTTGCCGCCGAAGAGGTTCACTGTATCAGCGTCTGAGTGACAAAAATAATAAATTTGTGCTGATAATGAAAGTTTGACAGCGGACAATGGAGCAGTCCGCCGCACATTCATCTGCTTCGCCCTCTCCTCCGGCATCGCTTTATTTCGGAATAGGCCTGTATGTAAGCGCACATTCAAGGGGAGGATACTGGGGAACCGGTGCCATCGATGCCATTTGTGAGCAGCTACAGAAAGAGCTCCCGGGACTTCGCGGATTCTCACCGGAAAGCGTGAGGAAAATGA
>JAKSKJ010000080.1 GCA_024401795.1 Bacteroidales bacterium
GAAATATCCTTCCGGATATGTGATGGTAAGCTCTGCGGGAATCTTCCCGTTTTCGAGTGTAAGCACTTCCGGTGCACACTTGATGTCAACAAGGTCGGCCTTGGCGGCCATCTGCTCCGGAGTCATTCTGTTACAAGCCGCAAGTGCGAGGACTGCGCCGAGCACCGCGAAAAAACTGATATTTCTTTTCATATCTGCAAAGATAAATAATTTTCCGTAAATTTGTGCGGATTTTATGGATACGCAAGAACTTCAAAAACTGAAGAACGCCTTCGACATCGTAGGGAACGATCCCGGGTTGAACAGAGCCCTGGAGACCGCCACTATGGTCGCCCCCACCGACATCACCGTCCTGATTTCGGGAGAAAGCGGAACGGGAAAGGAGGTGCTGCCCCAGATAATTCACAAACTGAGCAGACGCAAGAACGGCAGATATCTTGCCGTCAACTGCGGGGCCATACCTCCCGGCACAATCAACGCGGAACTTTTCGGACACGAAAAAGGCTCGTTCACGGGCGCCATCGGCGAAAGGAAGGGGTATTTCGAGGAGGCTGACGGCGGCACGCTCTTCCTGGATGAAATAGGGGAACTGCCCAAAGAAACCCAGGCCCTGCTCCTGAGGGTTCTCCAGAGCGGAGAATTCATGAAGGTCGGCTCCTCCAAGGTCGAGAAGACCGACGTCCGCATAATCGCGGCCACCAACGTCAATCTGCTGGAAGCCGTGCATCAGGGCAAGTTCCGCGAAGACCTCTACTACCGTCTGTGCGCGGTGCAGATAAGAATGCCCGCCCTCCGGGACCGCAGGGAGGACATCTACCTGCTGTTCAGGAAATTCACCTCGGATTTCTCCGAGAAGTACAACATCTGCAAGATATCCCTGTCCCACGATGCCATCACCCTTCTGAGGGATTACCGCTGGCCGGGCAACATAAGGCAACTCAAAAACGTGGCCGAAACCATTTCCGCCCTCGAATCCAAACCCGTGACCCCGGGAGCCGAGCGCATCGAGCTGAATGCTTCGGCAATTTCGGGCTATCTTCCGGACGAGCAGGACAGCCTCCTGCCCGCCATAGGCAACGTCTCTCAAGGGCAGGGGAACGTCAGCGACGACGAGAAAAGGGCGATTGTAAAGGCCATCTTCGACCTCAAACAGGAAGTTGACAGGCTCCGAAGAATCGTCGAAGGCAGTCCGCGCACCGTTCAGGCACCGGAAATCGAGAAGCAAGCCGCGGACGATGCGGAATGGCAGGACCAGCAGGAGCAGCACGAGGTGCTGTCGATAAGGAAAAACAGCGCCGACCTCATTGAAAAGGCCCTGGACAAGCACAACAGGAACGTGAAGGCCGCGGCGGCCGAGCTGGGAATTTCCGAGAGGACGATATACCGAAAACTCGCAGAAAAGAAAGTCAAATGAAAAGGATAGCGGCGATACTGATTACTGTTCTGGCCCTGAGCGGGTGCGGAATATATTCTTTTTCCGGCACGTCGATACAACCTGACGTGAACAGCATCACCATAGGCTTCTTTGAATACAGGGCCGCCCGCGTCAACCCAAGTCTGGCCAACGATATGACGGAGGAACTCAAGAACAAATTCCGCCGCCTCACAAGACTGGAGCAGCTGGATGAGGACGGAGACCTCGAAATCACCGGAGCCATAACGGGCTACGACGTGGCCGCATCGGCCATTACTGCAAACGAAATGGCGGCGCAGAACCGTCTGACGGTATCTGTCAGCGTCACTTTCACGAACAGAAAATATCCGGAAGACAACTTTGAGAAGAAGTCTTTCTCGGCGTATGCCGATTACGACTCTTCCAATTCGCTCGATGCAGTGGAATCCTCCCTCTGCGCCGAAATCATCGAAAAGATTATAGAAGACATATTCAACGCTACGGTCGCGCAATGGTAGAAAAAGTCATCAAACTGAAGGAACTCAACCTCAAGGAGTTGAACGGAGTGGTGAACATCTACCCCTGGTACGGCGTCGCGCGCAAGGAACTGTGCCGCCGTATGTCGGAACTCGGAGAAGGGGCCTGGAGCGACGAGAAATACGCCGAGGCGGCCCTGTATGTGGTGTCCAGGCAGATAATCGCCAGACTGGCCAGAAAGGGAAGGGAGACCGGCTATTCCGACAGCAGCATCAAGGGAATCATCCGCTCCAATTTCCCCGGGAAGGAGGAACCGGGCGTCATCATAGCCGGAGGAGACTACTTCAGCCAGAACCAATATGACGTGGTCAAGCAGGCCGACGACAACATTTTCTCTTCATTCGCCAGGCATCATACGGATGTCGGCGGGAGCATTGAGGAGGCGGACACCGAAGAATATGTAGGTTTCTGCACCGAGACCCTTGCGGAAATATACGAGGAACAGGGGTATTACGAGCAGGCAAAAGACATTTATTCGAAACTTAGTTTGCGATATCCGGAAAAAAGTGTTTACTTTGCATCCCTTATTGAGAAATTAAACAACAAAAACAAGATATGAACGCATTATTTACCATTCTTACCGTTCTCATCGTCATAGCCGCCATACTTCTCATACTGGTGGTGCTCCTTCAGAATGGAAAGGGAGACGGTTTAGCCAGCAATTTCGTGGCAGGGAACCAGACTTTCGGCGTACGCCAGACTGCCGACATCCTTGAAAAAATCACCTGGGGTCTCGTAGTTGTGATTCTTGTCGCATCAATCGCCGCAAGTTTCTCTTCCAGAAGCAAAGTCGGTGACGGCATCGACATCACGGACCGAATCGAGAACACCAGCACCGAGCAGCAGCCGGCATTCCCGACCGCTCCCATCGAGACCGAGGCTCCCACAGCAGAGTAGCGGCGCCTGCTGACATTTTGTCAGTGGAATATAATTTGACCTTTCACGGTTGCCCTCTTATGGGCAGCCGTTTTTTTATGGAAAACAAATATGAATTTCTGAGCAAATACGCCATCGACCTCAACGAGGCGGCGGCGAAAGGCAAACTCGACCCCGTCATAGGCAGGGACGAGGAGATAAGAAGGGTACTGCAGATTCTTTCCCGCAGGACAAAGAACAATCCGATTCTGGTGGGAGAACCCGGCGTCGGCAAGACGGCAATATCCGAAGGTATCGCCACAAAGATAGTCAACGGGCAGGTTCCGGAGAATCTGAAGAGCCGCAAGGTTTTCTCGCTCGATATGGGAGCGCTGATAGCCGGTGCAAAGTATCAGGGCGAATTTGAAGAGAGGCTTAAAGGCGTGGTGAAGGAAGTTGTGGACAGCAACGGTGAAATCATCCTTTTCATTGATGAAATCCACACCCTCGTGGGTGCGGGCCGCTCGTCCGGCGCAATGGACGCGTCCAACATCCTGAAACCGGCACTGGCGCGCGGGGAACTGCGCACCATAGGCAGCACTACTCTTGATGAGTACCAGAAGTACTTCGAGCAGGACAAGGCTCTGGAGCGGCGTTTCCAGAAGGTTATGGTTGACGAGCCCTCACCCGCCGAAAGCATCGCAATCCTGCGCGGACTCAAGGAGAAATATGAGAATCACCACAAAGTGAGCATCGAGGACGATGCGCTCATCGCCGCCGTCAACCTCAGCCACCGCTACATCAACAACCGTTTCCTGCCGGACAAGGCCATCGACCTCGTGGACGAGGCGGCATCGAAACTGCGTCTGGAGATGAACTCCGTTCCGGAGCCCATAGACGACCTTGACTGCCGCATCAGACAACTTGAGATAGAGAAGGAGGCCGTCAAGCGGGAGGGCACGACCATCAAGAGCGAAAAAATCGAACGAGAGCTTGAAGAATGCAAGGCACAACGTAAGGAACTGGCCGGAAAGTGGGAGAATGAAAAGGGCATAATCACCGAACTCAACGACAAGAGGCAGGAAATCGAAGACATAAAACGGGAGGCGGCCATCGCCGAACGCGGCGGAGACTACGGCAAAGTGGCGGAACTGCGCTACGGGAAGATGGCGTCAATACAGTCCCGGATTGACGAGCTGACCCGGAAGCAGGCGGAAATCAAAGATCCCATCATCACCGAAGCCGTCACGCCGGAAGACATCGCCGAAGTCGTGGCCCGCTGGACGGGAATTCCCGTCAACAGAATGCTGGAAGGCGAAAAAGAGAAACTTCTCCGGATGGAAGAAACCCTGCACAGGCGCGTTGTGGGCCAGGACAAAGCCATAGCCGCCGTTTCCGATGCGGTACGCCGTTCCCGGGCAGGTCTGAGCAACGAGCACAGGCCGATAGGTTCCTTCCTCTTCCTCGGCACCACCGGCGTCGGCAAGACGGAACTGGCCAAGGCTCTGGCCGAATTCCTGTTCAACGACGAGTCGATGATGACCAGAATCGATATGAGCGAATATCAGGAGAGCCATACGGTCAGCCGCCTTGTCGGCGCGCCTCCGGGATACGTCGGCTACGACGAGGGTGGGCAGCTGACCGAAGCGGTGAGGAGAAAACCATACTCGGTGATTCTTCTGGATGAGATAGAGAAGGCCCACCCCGATGTCTTCAACATACTGCTTCAGGTGCTTGACGACGGACGGCTCACGGACAACAAGGGCCGCACGGTGGATTTCAAGAATACCATACTTATTATGACCTCGAACCTCAGGGAGGAAGACCTCAAATTGAGAATGAGACCGGAATTCCTCAACAGGATAGACGAGACTGTGGTGTTCGACACCTTGACCAAAGAGGACATAAGGGCCATCGTACGCATACAGATGGGCATTCTGCAGCACAAACTTGCGGAAGACAACGTGGCTCTTTCCTTCACCGGAGCCTTCGAAGACGATATGGTCGAAAACGGGTACGACCCGGAATACGGGGCAAGGCCCGTCAAAAGGCTCATCCAGCGAGAACTGGTGAACCAGCTTGCGCGGGAGATACTCGAAGGCCGCATCCATAGGGACACGGCCATCGAAGTTGACGCGGTTGAGGGTCAGACCGTCATCCGCAATTCATAGGAATCAGCGCACCTCTATCACGGAGCCGTGGTCACGCGCCACGGCTTCTTTCCATTTGTCCGTGTAGCCGGGCTGCTCCAGTCCGTCGGGTATGCTTCCGCTGTATTCCGTGTGACGGAAAGAACCGTCCTCATTCTGTGCCTTCACGTTGCCGTCAATAAACTTGACAAGAAGGGTCTCTTCCAGTTTCACCCATTCCGCAAATTGGTTCTGTGCGGTTTCCACCGTGTAGTTCGTGAGCCCCCGGATCACCCTCCTGACGGCACCGCGGCGTCCCGGGTGCCTGCCGGAGCGTCCGTTATAAACGCTCAGAAGCAAGTTATCAATCTCCGGCACCCTGTTGAAAATCTGGTCGTTCTCGAAAGCGTCTACGGCTTTCCTTACGAAAGGAGCCATGCAGTTGTACATCCTGTAGCAGGCATTGGCGACCCTGTTGCATACCCAGAACTGCGATGTGGGACTGTATTTCAAAATGCTGCCATTGCCTTCGCGCAGGCATTCGGGCACCTTCTTCGTGTTCACGTAAATCGGGGTAAGGTATGATGTGGCGGCATCGTCGCAGCCGAACCATATCAGAGC
>JAKSKJ010000081.1 GCA_024401795.1 Bacteroidales bacterium
CCTGAGGCGGTTTTGGGACTGCAAATATAGGTAATTTATGTAATTTCCCAAAATTTTAGGGGATTATCACTATTCGTTCTGAGCCGCTTGCTCGAAACCGAAGTACTGGCCCTTCCTCGAATAGGGGACACCGGTTTTCATCCAGGCCGGCATCGGTTCTCCCTTCAGGTAGTGGTCGAAGAACTGTTGGAGCCTGCGGGTGAGGTCTTTGGTGTTGCGCCTCTGCACGAGGTTGTGCTCTTCTCCGTTGTACTGGAGCAGCCAGGCGGGGTGTCCGAACCGGCGCAGGGACATGAAGAACTCGATGCCCTGATACCAGGGGACTGCTCCGTCTCCGTCGTTGTGCATTATCAGCACGGGAGTCGTGACGTTTTCGGTATGGAAAACGGGGGAGTTCTCGATGTAGAGCTCAAGCCCTCCGTCTTCCCACATCGATTTGCCTATGCGGCTTTGTCCCTTTTCGTACTGCACGGCGCGCACGACTCCGCTTCCCCAGCGGATGCCGCCGTAAGCGCTGGTCATATTGCCCACGGGGGCTCCGGAACCGGCTGCCGCGAACATATCGGTCCTGGTGACGAGGTAGGCCGTCTGGTATCCTCCCCAGCTCTGGCCCTGAATGCCCATCTTGTCCCTGTCGATGAATCCGAACTGTGCGCACATCGCCTCTGCTCCGGCGCAGATGCAGTTGTATGCCGACTCGCCGGGATGCCCGTCCTTGTAAACGATGTCGGGGACGAATACCACGTAGCCGCGGCTGGTGTAGAACGGGAAGTTTATTATGGAGCGGCTGGGCACAGGTTCGTAGCGGGTGAACAGTTCCTGAGAGTTCTTCTCGTAGAAATATACTATCATCGGATATTTCTTTGCGCTGTCAAGATTCTCGGGAGTGTAGAGCAGGCCCTCGAGAGGCGTTCCGTCATATGCTTTCCAGGAAACGAGCCGCACGTCTCCCCAGTTGTATCTGTCCTGCTGTGGCCTGAGGTCGGTGAGTTTCTCCTCGGTCTTCCAGTAGTCGGAGGTGACGTAGAGGTCCATGGGGTCTGTGAAGTTCCCCTTGGTGTAAACGACTGTGCTGCCCGCAAAGGCGTGGGCTGTATTCCTGAAAGAACAAGCTTCAGTCAGGGCTTCGCTGATTCCGGGCTTGGCGGCTGAGAGGGATGCGTAGCCGTGTTCCTTGCCTGTTCTGCTGAAGCTGGTGAGCCATACCTTCTCTTTCTTTCCGATGGGGATTGTAAGTCCTGCCTTCCTTTCCTCGGGAGTGATGTCTTTGGGCACCAGCCCCGTGTATCTGTACTGTACGTTGTCGGCTTTCCCCTTGCCGCAACTCATATTCACCGCCTTGCCGCCGTCGGGCCTGATTTTCCAAATGTCGAATTTGTCGGCCAGCAGGAATGCTTCGTCATTCTCCAGCCAGTGGGGGCGGTCAAAGGAGGGCTTTGTGTCGGGATGGTCATCCTCGTCGTTGTAGAAGATGCCGTCCAGCCCTGCAGTAAGGTTGAATTCACGGCCGGTGGCCATTTCGTAGCTGTGCCATTGGAGGTCGTCGCCGCTGTACCAGGTAAGGAACTTTCCGCCGGGACTGACGGAAGGATTGCCGTTCAGTTTCGTGAAAAGAGTCCTGCGGCTGCCGTCCGTGAGGCTCACGGCATAGACGTCGCAGAAGTCGTTGCCGTCCCAGGTGCCGCTTATCTGATAGGGCCTCCTGTCCTTGACGAGCGCCCAGTCCGCTTCGCCGCCGCAGACGGGGGATATCGTTTCCTCCACGGCACTGCCAAGCGGAATTATGGTATGGGGATTCTTGAGGTCGATGGCGGACAGACAGGTGGCGGAGGCAATGCGTTTGGCGTTGGCCTTCTGCATAGGGGGAGTCATATAGACGTCCCAGTTCCAGATGTCCAGCCCTGCGGTCTCGAAATCGACTATGGTGGTGTCTTTCGGTGGCAGGCACTCCGCTATTCCCAGCAGGATGCGGCTTTCCCTGACGGAGAATACGGGGTCGGCGTGCTCTGTGATGAAGAGCCCTTCGGGAAGGCCTTCCGTGAATCCCTGCGGAATGAGCTCTTCCGAAGTGACGGTTCTCACCGCCTTCTTCCCCTTGCCGGAGACCTTGTCTTCAGCCATAAATAGTGCACAATGCCTGTTCCCCGTCTTTGCGGAGTCGGTGGAAGCCAGAAAGAGCATCCTGTCGCCGCAGCGGTTGAAATTGGGGGTGGAATAGTATTTGTGCCCTTCGGCCAGCACGTGCTTCGACATATCGTCAAGCCTGAAAAGGGCGATTTCGTCTTTGCTCAGGCTGTCTTTTTTGTTTTTCTCGAATACTGCCGCCAGCCTTTCTCCGTTTTTGTCGAAACGGTATGACTTGACATTGCGTAAGGTGTCGCGGCTGCCGGTCTCCGGGTTCACCAGAACGAGAATTTTCTTATCTCCGTCCTTGGTCTCATATGCCAGCGCCGGGCGGCCGTCGGTGCTGACCTTGTAGGAAGAACAGGCTCCGATGCGTGTGACGGAAAAGTCCCTGAGGTTGATGCAGGCCACCGTGTCCTTGGGCATCTTGTCTTCTTTCGTTTTCTTTATTTTCGCTTCGCGCGACACTTCGTATGGAACTTTGATGCTGCAGAACGCCCATTTGCCGTCGCGCGACATTCTTATGCCGCCGCCGCGCTCCATTTCCAAAACTTTTCCGTCGGCCAGTCTTTTGAGAAACAGGGTGCCGTCGCCCTGCTGGGGAGCAATCTCCCAGGCGACAATGCCGCCGTCGGAAGAGACGGACGCTGTCCTTACACTTTCCCAGGAATCGAAAGCGTCGTGGTCGAGAATTGCTTTTTGGGCGTGCAGAGGCGTTGCGACCGACATCGCTGCCGTAAAGGTGGAAATCAAACGGAACAAGTTTTTCATAAGTGATAAATTTTAACAAAAATAATATTTATCTTTGAGAGATTAATGATTTCTAAATAACATTATAACTATGGCGGAAAAAAAATCTTATGACTGGCAGTACGTGTCGGTCGGTGGCGTGGTCAGAGTGAAGCTGACGAGCGGGGAGGACATAGCTCATCTGGGAGAACTCGACCAGAAGAAATGGACTGTGCTCAGCTGCCCGGTTGACGGACTTGAATTTGACCGCAGGGCTCTCGAACTGCTGGATGCGGACGGGGACGGAAAAATCCGTGTGCACGAGGTTGTGGAGGCTGCGGAATGGCTGACTTCGATAGTCCGCGACAAGGACCTTATCCTGAAAGGTGATGACGTGCTTCCCCTTTCCCAGATAGATGATGCTACGGAGACGGGAAAACGGTTGAAGAATTCCGCGAAGCAGATTCTGAGCAATCTGGGGCTTGAAAAGGACAGCATATCGCTTGCCGACACTTCGGACAGCGTGGCGATTTTCGCCAAGACAAAGTTCAACGGCGACGGCGTGATAACGGTCGCTTCCGCGGATGACGAAGAACTGGCCGGGGTGATATCGTCCTGCGTCGAGACTTTGGGAGGGGTGCCGGACCGTTCCGGTGTAGATGGAGTGGATGCTGACAAGGTTGAGGCGTTCTACACTGCCCTTGAGGATTATTCGGCCTGGAAAGCCGCGGCCGACGTGGACAAGGAGTCAATATTCCCTTACGGCGACAATACCGAGGCGGCGTTCGCGGCCTGCGAGACCGTCAAGGACAAGGTGGCCGATTTCTTCATGCGCTGCAAACTCATCAATTTTGACGGAAGCGTGTCCGCCGCCGTGGATGTGAGTGCTGAAAAAGTGGCCGCCATCAGCGACAGGAATCTCGGAACATGCCTTGAAGAGATTGCCGCATATCCCCTTGCAAGGCCTACAAAGGATGGAGTCCTGCCTTTGGACGCCATCAATCCCGCCTGGCAGGCGGCGTTCGACAGCGTGAGGTCTCTTGTGCTTGACGTGGATTTCCCCGGCAGCAAAAGCATCAGCGAGGATGAATGGAAATCCGTACTGGCCAAATTCGAAGCATATACTGTCTGGAAAGCCGCCAAGAAAGGCGAGGCGGTGGAGGCTCTCGGCATCGACCGTATCAATGCAATCCTGAAATCGGACAAGCGGCAGACTCTTCTGGATCTCATAGCGAAGGACAAGGCCCTGGAGGCTGAATCGGCATCCATTGATGAGGTTGACAAACTCCTTCGCCTGTACAGGCATTTCTTCCGCTTCCTCAACAACTTTGTCGTATTCACCGATTTCTATGGCAGGAACGATACTGTAAAGGCTGTGTTCGAGGCGGGAAAACTCTATATCGATGAGCGTTGCTGCAATCTGTGTCTGAAAGTGAACGCTTCGGGCAATCACGCAGAGGCCGCATCTTTGAGCGGGATGTTTCTTATTTACTGTACCTGCACCTCCAAGAAACTCGGGAAGACGCAGAATATAGTGGCCGTGATGACCGGGGGAGGCGTAAAGAATCTCCGCCCGGGCAAGAATGCCGTTTTCTATGATCTGGAAGGGAATGACTGGGATGCAGTGGTGACCAAAATCGTGGATAACCCCATCAGTATCAGGCAGGCTTTCTGGAGTCCCTACCGCAAGCTCGGTAAGTTCATTACGGACAAAATAGAGAAGAATGCCGCTGAGAAGGATGCGGCGGCCACTTCCGATCTGCTGAACAAGGTTGACGGTGTCGATCTCACCAAGAAGGACGCCAAGCAGGCAAAACAGCCGTTCGACATAGCCAAGTTCGCCGGTATCTTCGCCGCGATAGGTATGGCGGCCGGGTATATAGGAGCCCTTTTGAAAGATATTATCGCGGGGGCGACGAGCGAACCTCTCAAGGCTCTCATCGTTCTTGCCATTCTTTTGCTTTGCGTTTCCGGACCCGCCTGTCTTCTTGCGTGGCTCAAGCTCCGCAAGCGCAATCTGGGGCCTGTTCTCAATGCCAACGGATGGGCCATAAACTCTGTGGTTCTCGTGAACATCCTGTTCGGTGGGACTCTGACCAGCGTTGCGAAATATCCGCTCGTGAAGACTCCGGACCCGTTCAAGGTGAAGGTTCCTGTATGGAGGAAAATCCTCAATTGGCTCGCTGCTGCCATTGTGGTGGTGTTCGTAGTCCTTCTGGTGGCGGGGAAGAAGGGATGCTCCTGGTCTCCTTTCTATAAGGAACCCGCCGTTGAGGTGGTGGAGGACGCGGCTCCGGCTGTGGAAGAGGAGGCTGCGCCCCTTGCCGAATAGGCACCATTTCAAAACCGGTTCCTAGTATTTGGTGGATTGCGGGAAATTTCCTATATTTGCCGGACTTTTGGCCACGGTGGCCATTGGTAATTAACAACAACTAAAATTTTTTTGCAAAATGGCTGAATATCTGATGCCTGAAAAAAAGCAAGAGATTTTCGCGAAGTACGGGAAGTCTAATAAGGACACCGGCTCTCCTGAGAGTCAAGTTGCTCTATTCTCCTACCGTATCGCTCACCTTACCGAGCACGTGAAGAAGAACAAGAA
>JAKSKJ010000082.1 GCA_024401795.1 Bacteroidales bacterium
CAATGAGCGTGGAACAACTTAAGGATTTCTACGATACAGTTCTTTTCCGAACCCGAGAGTAAGATTCATCCGTACATATGAATGAATCTGGAATATATGCATAGAATATGTCAGCGGGGTGAACTCTCCTGCGCTGTCCTTTCCAGGTCGTACATTTTCTGAATCTGGGAAGCCGCGAGGATTTCGCGGAACTTGAAGTAATATGCTTTCCGAAGGGTAAGAAGTTTCTGGCTCTTTTCGAAATCGTCAAGAATTTTCAATTCCGCCGCACTTTCGGGGTCCACACCCGACGGGGCCTTGGCCTTGACTATCTTCAAGCTTTCACCCTTGTATCTCTGATATAGGGAGATAAATGCCTCCCGGGAAGACTCCGGCACTTCGATCTGAGCGGCGATGCGCTCCGCAGCCATATGTATCATTTTCTGCCTTTGGCTGGGTTGGGCGCCGACACAGAGAGAAATGGCCAGCGCAAGGAGGAGTATCAACGTTTTTTTCATACTATTCATTTATTTCAAGGAATATGTCGAGACGGGCCTGTTCTTCCTGTAAGGCAAGATACTCATTCTCGCACTCATTTGATCGGAATGTGGAAATGGAGAAATACGTACCGCCAGCCAGCACTACTGCGATGCAGGTGCAAAGAACAGCCCTCCTGCGTTTACGGATGCCTTCCACAGAGGCGAAAGTCCTTTTCAGACTCTTTTCGAAATAGCCTTCGGGGGTTTTCAATCTGATATAACTCATTTGTCTATCTCATTTTCAATTTTCTTTCTGGCTTCGTGGTAACTTACCATCAGCGTATTCTTTGATGCTCCGGTAATCCGGGAGATTTCATCATAGTCCATATCATCGTAGTATTTGAGGCTGAAGACTTCCCGCTGGAGCGGGCTCATCTGCGCGATGGCCGCGGAGATTATCTCGGAAACCTTCCTTTCGGAGATGCACTCCTGGTCAACAGTTTCCGAATCAGGGATACTATCCGCTCTCACGGTCTCCCGACGGCCCCTGAAGTACCTGTTCATCTCGTTGGTCGCAATCCTGAACAGCCAGGATTTCATGGCGTTGTCACTTCGGAGCGCCCACAGATGCCTGTACGCTTTGAGAAGTGTCTCCTGAAGGATGTCCTCCGAATCTTCGTGGATGAGCACGACCCTGCGTATATACCAGTAGAGAGGTTGCTGGTATGTGCGCACGATTTCGTGGAAAGACATCTTCGAGGGGCCCATCACATCAGCGAATATAGTAATTTTTCAACGGTTCGTAGCCCAATTCCAGCATAAGGGCGTCCCAATTGCCGGGCAATTCTATCTTCACTGACGCATATCCCCCGCCGGGCATTGTCTGAACCTTGTTGCGGGCGCTGTCACCCGTAATCAGGAATGCCGTCATCCCGCGCTTCATCGTCGGAACGGTCTTCATTTCGGATGCATCGGAATCATACCAGGCCGGGACTTTCGTCATTTCAGTCTCCTCGGTCTTACCGATATGAGCCGTGTATTGCCTTAGGTTATGTTCCCCACCGTCCTTGCGGCTGCCGGGATTGGCATAGTAGTTCGCGAAAGCCCTTTCCTTGAGCGGACGACGGGATTCTGTTATCAGAACGTGTTCCAGAGCCTCCGGAGACTTGAATCTCTGTGCAAGGATTCCCGCAACAGGTTCTGTCATCAATATGGTTCTGAAAGTGTACTGGCGCCCGCTCCCGAGGGCGAACTGGCAACGCTCTGAGATGTCCCAGGCAAGCAGTTGCATTACCTTGACGGGGTCTGTAGACGACGGAGCCATATTGCCTCCCCACAGCAACGTGGAGCCGAGAGTAACCACGCTCTCGTTCACACCAAATCCCTTGCGGACGTGCCAGGGCTCCCATCCCACACGGGCACAGGCCTGTTCATCCTCGACCAGACACCACGGCATCGGATAGCCGAAGGTCCCCATTCTGTCCTGCTTCACATAATACCCGCAAAGATTCATCAGCGCGAGGTTCAGGAAACGTCCGATTGCTACGTTCGCCGCCTCGTTGATTTGACCCTGCCCGCAGTCAATGCCCAACTGCCTTGCAATAGGACCGTTCAGCCAGCAGTACGGTGCCCACGCGTGAGTACTGGCGAGCGTGCGACGGAAATTCCCGTCCCCAAGGCCTTTTGTCAGAGCAATGAGGATGGGCATATGTTCCGGTTTGCAGCCTGCCATCACGGCATTGACGGCGACGTGCCAGGCGGTGGTGTTGCGGTGAGCAATAGGCAGCACGGCCACGGTCTCGTCATAACGGTATGGCGTATATTTGAGATAATAGGAGACTTTCTCATATGTCGGCGGGATGAACGGCAGACCGTCAGTCCAGTTCTGCTTGCGGAAATAGCCGTCCACCTCTTCGAGTGTGCCGTAGAATACGTCATCGCGCAGATCGCCGACCTTGTCCCGGGCTGCGGAGAATTCCTCGGGCGAAATGGGGGTGGTAAGAGCCTTGACTATCTGCGGCCAAAGCACTTCACGGGTGTTGCGAAGGAGCGTCTCCTGAGAGTCCGCGGCGAATGCTCCCGGATATTCGGCTACGCGCATCACGGGCACACCGTTGTTGCGCGATGTATAACGGGCCTGGTCGCTGAATCCGGGCCCCGCAATCATAACGGAAGGAATGCCCAGGTATTCGGCGGTGATGCACGAGCCGACTTCTTTCGGAGTACAGAGACCGCATCCTCCGTTCCCGGAGATAAGAGCATCGACGTCCATTCCCTGAAGTTTGCACTTGAATTCCTCGTTCTGTTTGCGGGTGACGCCGGGCGCCGGGTAAGGCCCTGATATGCCGATTTCGTCCGACAGGATAACCTTCGCGCTCGGGTAATTTTCCTTTATAAGCCGCTTGATCTCCGGGTGGGTTATGCCGGTCATAAAGCTTACGCCCACAACGGCGATGGTCTTTCCGTCAAGAGTTTCAAGGCGCGGAGCCTGCGGTATCATCTCCACGTTTGAATGCCCAACTGGAGACACGACCGAATAAAGGGGCGCTGTTGCGGCCTTGGAATCAGCCCCCGACTGTGCCGTTGTCTTTACATTCAGGGTTGGAACCGAGGCTTTCGTAATCTCGGTCCTCTGATATTCATCACGGCAGGTTTCGTCGCAGACAATGCGTTTCCCCGCCGTAATGTCCTGGGGCTCTGCTGAAATGACAGAGGCGAGAATGGCCGGCAATGCAATGATTCTTTTCATATTTTCGAGTTTTGATATCTATAAGACATTCCACGCGGCCGAATCTTAATGGTATTAAGAAAAAGGTTATAAAAAAATCTTATCTTTGCAGATATGAGACATATTACATTGAAATCAATCATCGCCGGAGCCCTGCTGCTCTGCACGGGCTGGAATGCCTGGGGCGAGGAATTCGACAAGATGCAGTTGAGCGTCAGAGTAGGACTTGGAGGAAGCCCCGTCGCAGCGCAGAGCTATTACAAAAACGGCAATTACGGTTTTGACGGCTATTCCACATACTACTATCCGTATTATTACCCGCTGTCCGTTTATTACGGAGACTATTACGGCCCGGCATATACAAGCGGAGCGGTAAACATAGGCGTAGATTTCAGGGTCATCGAGTGGCTCGGCGTCGGAGTCGATGTGAACACGACACCGATATGGCACGACAAGTACAATAAAGATGGCGCCAAGATAGGACAGAATACAGGCGTATCGTTATCCATCCTCCCGATGGTTACCTTCTATTATTTCCGCAGACCCGTCATAATGTTGTATGGAAGGGTAGGAATGGGCTTCGGATATTACTTCAATTACCCCGGGGACAATAATTTCAAATTTGAAATACAGGCCGTGCCTTTCGGGTTCGAACTTGGCAGAAAAGTGTTCTGGTTTGCCGAATTCGGCATAGGGACAGCTTATATTGGCGGACAGACCGGTATTGGATACAGATTTTAAGTTATGAAAAAGATATTGCTTATACTTGTCGCGGCAATCGTTATGACCTCCTGCAACCTCGGGTCGCTCAACTATGCGCAGTCTCCCTCCGATTATATTCTGGAAGACCTGGCCGGGACGATGGCCTACGACGGGCTGTCGATACCGGTTCAGATTCTCAATGCAATCGATTGGTCCCGGACGGATATCTTCGATCCCGCGTTCAGAGGTAGTTTCACCTGCGGTCATCAGACGATGAACGTCGAGCGCGTTCCTGGCGATGACAGTCTGTGGCTGTTCTCCACATCCCAGTCCGTTGACCGCATCAACGTCGAATGTCTCTATCTGAGGATGCTCCCTGACGACGGCTCCGGATTCAACCTATGGGAAGCAAATGGAAACATACATTATTCGGAGGACGGCACCGGATACGAAGCAATGCTGACATTAGGGCCTGTTGAATACAGCTGGAAAGAAAGTGTCGATACATCCTGGAGCCGATATGAAAAATATCTGGTCGTCAACGGTTCCGGTCAATTCACAACCCGCCACCATTCCCAGGAAAATCCTCTGAGCCACGGCACTTACATTTTGTCCGACAACGAAGTCACACCGTACAACGGCTACCGTCTCGAAGGCAAACTGGAACTCAAATAACCCAAAAGAAAGTGGCAGCTGCCACTTTCTTTGCGTGGTGTCACCGGGAATCGAACCAGGGACACAAGGATTTTCAGTCCTTTGCTCTACCAACTGAGCTATGACACCATTGTTTGGGAGTGCAAATATATGCTAATTTTCCCGTTCTGCAAAATTTTTTAGCAAAAGGGCCCTATATTACACGGGATCAACGTCAAAGAATATGTGTCCCGCATACTTCTCACGCTTCTCGAACTCATCCGTAAATCGGCGGATAGCCTGCTTGGAGGCGGTCAGATAGCGATCTCTTCGCAGAACGACCCTGATGCCTCCCGGAAACGGAGTGACTGCATTCGCGCACAAAGAGCCTGAAGTCGCCTCAACGAGCAACGGGTTGAGAGAAGCAAGCATCTTGTTCTGCATACGCAGCACCCTGTCGGGGAAAGTGTCATTGAAACAGATATCCATAAGACGTGTGAAGGGCGGCAGACCGAAATCGCGGCGCTCCCGGAGCAGCGGAGCGATATCCCCGGAAGCCAATGTACGGAACACGGGGTGGGAGGACTCACGGGTCTGGATGATGACACGCAGCGGGCGCAGAACATCGTGGTCCTGACTCGAAGAATAACAATCCTGACACAAAGGCGATATCGGCCGGCAGGAGTTTACGGCCTGGAGCACGGTCTGCAGGGCACGCTCATCCGCTCGGAAGTCCTGTTTGCCGAGCAGAGCATCCACCCCGAAAATGACAAGAAGACGCACTCCGTCCGGAATCGGAGTTCCGACGAGATCATCCGTCAACAGCCACTTCCTCAAACCATTCTTCGCACCC
>JAKSKJ010000083.1 GCA_024401795.1 Bacteroidales bacterium
CTGCCGCTAGCGTTCATCCTGAGCCAGGATCAAACTCTTCTTTGTATATTCTTACTATTTCTTAGCCTGATTCCTGACACCCTAATTCCTATAAAGAATTAACGCTCTCGATTATTAATTTTCTCGGTACTTGCTTGTACTTTCCTTCCAATCTTTTCAATGAACTGTTTCGCTTTCCGCGAAAAGGACTGCAAAGATAGTGACTTTTTCTTTCCCTCCAAATTATTTTGAAGTTTTTTTCATATTTTCGCATACAATTTATGGAAAAGGACGTTCCTCTCTGGAAAATATTCGGCGTGTTCGCAAAAATCGGGGCATTCACCATCGGCGGGGGCTACGCAATGATACCCGTCATTGAAGATGAAATGAGGAAAAGGGGATGGATTGATGAGGATGAACTTCCCGACATCGTAGTGCTCGCACAAAGCGCTCCCGGACTCCTTGCCGTGAATATGGCCATCTTCGCAGGTCATAAGATAAAAGGGCTGAAAGGAAGCATAGCCGCCACGGTGGGGGCAGTCGCCCCATCGTTCCTCGCCATCCTGATAATCGCAATGGCATACTCGGCGTTTCAGGAAAACCTGTTAGTCCGGAAATTCTTTATGGGCCTCAGGCCGGTTGCCGTGGCGCTGATTCTCACCCCTATGGTGAGGATGGCGAAGAAGGGCTGCCATTCCTGGTGGACCTGGGCGCTGCTGGTCTTCACCCTGTTCGCCGTCGCATTTCTGAAACTGTCGCCCATCTTCATTCTGCTGGGGACCATTGTCGCCGCCACAATCATTCTGGCGTCCGGGGAGGGGCGGAAGAAATGATGTCTCTGCTGCTCCAACTGTTCTGGACCTTCTTCATCATAGGCCTCTTCAACTTCGGCGGGGGCGGAGCGATGATTTCCCTCATCCAGACACAGGTGGTCACTCTGAAGGGATGGATAAGCGAGGAAACGTTTGCCAACATAGTCGCCGTTTCGCAGACCACTCCGGGGCCGATAGGGATAAACTGCGCCACGTACGTGGGGTACCAGGTAATGGCGGACAACGGCTACGGCAACGTCATCGCCGTCCTCGGTTCACTGTCAACGACAGTGGCCATCGTACTGCCTTCATTTCTTATCTTCTTCGCCCTGATGAAGTTCTATTCGAAGTTCCACACCAGCCCCGTCTTCAGGGGCGTTATGGGCGCGCTGACTCCGGTCGTGGCCGGAATGATAGGGGCGGCGGCACTGATTCTGATGTTCCACGTCGGATTCGACGGGTGGGTTCCTCAGTTCGAGGTGATCCGCAGCAACTTCCCGGACTGGCGCAGCTGGGCACTTTTTGCCGCGGCGTTCGTCCTGTCGATGCGGACAAAAATAAGCCCGATATGGATTATCGTCATATCGGGCCTGGTCGGAATATTGATATTCTGAAATTTATCTTCTGAAGTTGTAGCCCAGGATATCGAGCACTCTGTACTCGTGTCCTTTCGTGGCGTCCGTGAACCTGTCGAAATCCCTGTTGTCGGCGGCACACCACTGCACCTCGCTGAGTGCCAGCATCCGGGGAAGAAGCATATATTCAAGATGCTCGGGAGTGGGAACATATTCTGTCCACAGATTGCCCTGCACACCAAGGATATGGTGCTGGAACTCCTCGGGAATGTCCCGGCAGGGATCGAGGCTGTAAACCTTTTCGATTGTAAGGGCCCTCTCCGGGTCATTGGTCCAGCAAAGAGGCTCGCTGTCAAGGTCGGGAGACTGGGCATAGTCGAGATAACAGTAATTGTTGGGCGACATAACCACGTCGTAGCCCATCTGCGCGGCCTTGATACCGCCGGCGGAACCGCGCCAGCTCATAACGGTCGCTCCTTCGGCGAGTTCGCCTTCAAGAATTTCGTCCCATCCGATGATTTTCTTGCCCTTCGTGGCAAGGAAGGCCTGTACACGGGACGTGACATAACTTTGAAGCCTCTGCTCCCTGGTGGCGTTCTCGTCTGTCTTCAGACCAAGTTTCCACATAAGATTCTGGCAGTCGCGACACCTTTTCCATTCTTCCTTGCGGCACTCGTCCCCTCCGATATTGAAATATTCTGAAGGGAAAAGGTCTGCAACTTCGCCCAGCACGTCTTCAAGGAACTCAAACGTCGTTTCCTTGCCGGGACACAGGGCCTCGTCGGCGATACCCCAACTTGTCCTGACAGCATACGGACCGCCACTGCATCCCAGCCAGGGATATGCCGTCAAAGCCGCCACCATATGGCCGGGCAGGTCAATCTCGGGAATGATGGTGATGCCGAGAGACTCCGCATAAGCCACGATTTCCCTGATTTCATCCTGGGTATAGAAACCGCCATAGCGTATGCCGTCCGATGAATCGCGGTCCTTGCCTACCTGCGTGCCGTCGCGCCAGGCTCCTATTTCCGTGAGTTTGGGGTACTTCTTGATTTCTATTCTCCAGCCCTGGTCTTCGGTAAGATGCCAATGCAGCCGGTTGAGTTTGTAAACGGACATTATGTCGAGTACCCTCTTTATCTCTTCTTTCCCGAAGAAATGGCGGCAGTCATCTATGAGTACGCCGCGATAGCCGAAGCGGGGAGAGTCCTTTATCTTACAGCAGGGCAGAGACCACGCGTCGGAAGGGACCGGCACATTGCCGTAAATGCTGGCAGGGAGCATCTGCTTCAACGTCTGGACGGCATATAAGAAGCCGTTGTAGTCTCCGGCTCTGACGGTCACACCGGATTCCGTGACGGAAATCTCGTACCCTTCGGATACTATGGCATCGGAAGTTTCAAACACGAAATCCGCCTTGTCTTCCACGATTTTTGATTTTTTCCCGGAGGTTTTTGAAAGCTGCTCAACGAAGCCCTTCACCATTGCGGACGACTTTTCGTCCCGCACTCCGGCAAGGTCGAAAGAAGCGCCTTTCACTCCGAAAGAGCCTTCTCCGGCAACAATTTCATTGGGGGCCGGCACTATCCCGGCGATAACGGCGGCATTGTCAATCTTGTCCGTGCATCCTGCAAGCAGGGCAACAGCCGCAACGGCGGCAAACGTTTCCATTATTATTTTCATAGATATCAGTTTTAGCTCCTGCAAATATAACCAAAAAAATTAATGGCACCCGAAATCGGGTGCCTATTAATCTAACCTTAAAATTAACCTATGAAAAAACTATTCTGATTTAGTCTTTTGCAATAGGTGTGCCAAACTATATGTTTTCGTCTAAAGTTATTGTAATTATTTTCACGTCCTCCAGCGGGCAGTCCCTTCCGTCGGTCTCGACACCGGCGATTTTGTCCACTATTTCAAGCCCGCTTATAGTCTCTCCGAACACCGTGTATGCACCGTCAAGCTGGGCGCAGGTGCCGGCATCCTGCACAATGTAGAACTGTGAACCGCTTGATTCCTTGAAAGGATTGACGGCATCTCCGCGGCGGGCGGCGGCCAGCGCTCCCTTCTTGTGTTTGTACTCGGGAACGAATTCTGCCGGGATGGTGTAGTCGGGACCGCCCGTGCCGAATCTGGCCTTGTTCGCGGGATCCTTGGAGAGAGGGTCGCCTGTCTGTATCATAAAGCCTCTGATGACCCTGTGGAAAAGGACTTTGTCGTAATAGCCCGAAAGCGCGAGTTTGGCGAAGTTGTCGCGGTGAAGCGGAGTGTTCCTGTAGAGTCTGACCTTGATTGTTCCCATATTGGTAACAATGTCGAATACCGGTTCTTCCGGCAGCTGATTGAGTTTGTCCATAACTTTCTGTTCTTTTTGCGCCGCGGCGACGGAATCGGCACGGGCCTGCTCTGCGGCGGCCTCGGCTTCTGCCTTCTTCGCGGCATTGTTTCCGCATCCGGCCAACACGGCGACGGCAGCGCAGCAGAGGATGCAATTAAGTGTTGTTTTCATTCCGATGGTTATTTGTGTTTTAACATTCTGAATACGAGATATGCGTAACTGAGCAGCAGCAGAGTGCCTCCGGTCAGCAGCAGCCATACTGCGGCACCGGCCTTCTCCGCCTCGGTATATATAAAATAGTAAGCGCCTGCAACGACGGCGAACGTGAAGATGGATCGCAGGTCATAGGGGATGGGAAACTTTTTCTGCCCGATGAACCAGCTCAGCAGCATTGCTGTGCCGTATCCCGCAAAGCCTCCCCAGGCACAGGCCCAATAACCGTATTCGGGGACGAACAGCACGTTGAACACAATCATTACCGCCGTGCCCGCGGCACTCATTACCGCTCCCCACCAGGTCTGGTCTGTGAGCTTGTACCAGAAGGAAAGATTGAAGTAAATGCCCATAAATATCTCCGCAAGCATCACCACGGGGATTACTCCGAGTCCTTCCCAATATCCCGGATGCACGAAATGCCTCAGAACCGGCATATAGAACACTACCGCAAGGAATGCCAGCAGAGTGAAGATGATGAAGTATTTCATCCCGTCGGCAAGGGTCTCAGGGCTGTTCTTGTCGCGACTGCCATTGAAAACAATCGGTTCATAAGCGTATCTGAAGGCCTGGGTGAGCAGCGACATTATCATCGCTATCTTGACGCAGGCTCCGTAAATGCCCAGCTGTACCTTTCCCTCGGCGCCGGGCATCAGATGCGGGAAGAGTATCTTGTCCGCCACCTGGTTGAGAATCCCGACGAGACTGAGAATCAAGAGAGGCCAGGAATAGGAAAGCAGCCTTTTCGCGAGCTTGCCGTCAAAGCCGTAACCCAGACCTTTGAGTTCTCCGGCAAAACCGAGGAAAACGACGGACGTGCAGATGAGGTTGGCGAAGAAGATGAGGCCGACACCGTAATCGAAGCGCACATACAGGTCGTGAAGGGCTGGGAATCTGCCGAACATCAGCGGCATTACGAGGAAGATGAACAGGTTGAGAAGCACGTTCAGGACGATGAACGTCATCTTGAGCGCCATAAACTTCCACGGACGCTTCTCCAGCCTCAAACGGCTGAACATTATGGCCTGGAACGCATCGAAGGCCGTAATCACGGCCATACAGCCTATGTATTCCGGATGGGCGGAATAGCCCATGAACGATGCGACGGGATGGAGAAAAGCGAACACGAGCGCAAGGAACGCCAGACCTACGCCTCCGACCAGACGGAGAATCGTGCCATATACCTTCCTGGAGTCCTCACCCTCTTTGTTGGAGAAACGGAACAGGGTCGTCTCCATTCCGAAGGTGAGTATGGCGAGGAAGAGTGCGGTATAGGCATAGAGGTTCGTGACAATGCCGTACCCTCCGCTCTCCACGGCTATCTTGTAAGTATAGAGAGGAACAAGCAGATAGTTCAGGAATCTTCCTACAATGCTGCTGAGACCGTAAATGGCCGTATCCTTCAAGAGGGATTTGAGATTCATAAC
>JAKSKJ010000084.1 GCA_024401795.1 Bacteroidales bacterium
TGGTTCCTCAGGATGGAGGATCTGGCAAAGGACGCCCTCGAAGCTGTGGAGTCCGGGCGCATCAAGTTCATTCCCGACAAATACCGCAACACATACCGTCATTGGATGGAGAACGCCCACGACTGGTGCATTTCCCGTCAATTGTGGTGGGGGCAGCGTATTCCTGCATATTATCTGCCTGACGGACAGATAGTTGTGGAGGAAACTCCGGAAAAGGCCCTGCTTGCGGCTCAGAAACTCAATCCTTCATACACTTCCGCAGACCTCAAGCAGGACGAGGATGTGCTCGACACCTGGTTCTCAAGCTGGCTGTGGCCAATCAGCGTGTTCGACCCTGAATTCCCCGGTCATCCCGAGCACAAACCCAACCGCGATCTCCAGTATTATTATCCTACAAATGATCTGGTTACGGGTCCCGACATCATTTTCTTCTGGGTTGCCAGAATGATTATGGCCGGCGGAGAATTCATGAATGACGTTCCTTTCCGCAATGTCTATTTCACCGGCATTGTGAGAGACAAGCTCGGACGCAAGATGAGCAAAACTCTCGGAAACTCTCCCAACCCTCTGGAACTTATCGACAAATACGGAGCGGACGCGGTACGCCTCGGGATGCTCCTCTGCTCTTCGGCAGGAAACGACATACTGTATGACGAATCACAGGTGGAGCAGGGAAGAAACTTCTGCGGCAAGATATGGAACTCCTGGAGACTTGTCTCCGGATGGCGTGTGGATGAGAAAGCCGCCCAGCCGGAGGTCGCAAGGGTTGCCGTCAAGTGGTTTGACAACCTTCTGTCGCGCGCCATCCGGACAGTGGAGGACAATTACAGCAAATTCCGTATCTCCGATGCTCTTATGAGCACATACAAACTGTTCTGGGACGACTATTGCAGCTGGTATCTGGAACTGGTGAAACCGGCGTTCGGAGAGGCCGTTGACGGCGCAACCTACGCCGCCACGGTGGAATTCTTCGAAAAACTTCTCAAGCTTATCCATCCGATAATGCCGTTCATCACGGAGGAACTCTGGCAATCTATGGAGAACAGAAAAGACGGAGACACCATTATGTTCGAAAGGACTCCGGCGGCCGGGCCTGTCGATGACAGCTTCCTTGCGGATTTCGATGCGGCAAGGGAAATCATTGTCGGGGTACGCGGAATCCGCGCACAGAAACAGATTTCGCCCAAGGTCGCCCTTGACGTTCTTGTGGAGGGTTCATTCCCTGAAGAACTCAGACCTGTCGTTGCGAAGGCTGCCAACCTTTCCGCTTTCCTCGACAAACCCATAGAGGGTGCTCAGACATCTTTCATTGTCGGCACACTCAAAGTCAGCGTTCCTATGGCAGGATTCGTCGATGCCGATGAGGAGAAGAACAAGCTTCTCTCCGAACTCGAGCATCAGAAGGGATTCCTCGAAAGTGTACGCAGGAAACTCGGCAATGAAACCTTTGTTTCGCACGCTCCCGCAGCCGTCGTGGAGAACGAGCGCAAGAAAGAGGCCGATGCGCTTGCCAGGATAGAGGCTCTTGAATCCACGCTTTCAAAAATGTAAAAGTATATGATTATGAGTATATTACCTCTTATTTTCGGATCTCTCGGCTGGCCGGAGATCGTCCTTATCGCTTTAGTTATTCTTATTTTCTTCGGGGCAAAGAGAATCCCCGAACTCATGAAAAGTCTTGGCAAGGGAGTCAAGAGTTTCAAGCAGGGTGTCAACGAGATTGACGAACAGATCAATCAGGTTGACAGTGACCTGAAGAAAGAGGACGGCGAAAAGAAGTAGTGGCCGAATTGCAGACCAAGGACAAAGAGATGACCTTCTGGGATCATCTCGAAGAGTTGCGGGGCGTTCTGATTCGTTCCGCGGTCGTTTTGGTTGTGCTTTTCATTGCGCTGTTCTTTTTCAAGACATTCATCTTCGACACTATAGTCCTTGCTCCTGCCAAACCCGATTTCTGGTTGTATAAACTCCTGGGAATCAATTTCTCGCTGAAACTCATCAATATTGAAGTGACGGCCCAGTTCTTCATCCATATGAGGGTGACGTTCATAGCCGCACTGATTGTCTGTTTCCCGTTCCTGTGCTACGAGTTGTGGAAATTCGTCGCTCCCGCACTGTACAAGAACGAGATCAAGGCCATCAGGGGTGCCTTCGCGTTCGGAGCGGGTCTTTTCTATCTGGGAGCCGCCATCGGCTATTTCATTGTGATGCCGCTGGTTATATTCTTTTTCAGCGGATATCAGGTGAGCGAAAGTGTGGAGAATACCTTTGCCCTGGGATCATACATCTCCATATTCTCGTCAATGGTGCTGTTGATGGGCATTCTGTTTGAGTTCCCGACGGTAATTGCCGTATTGTCCAAACTCGGACTTGTGGACCGGAAATTCCTTAAAAAATACCGCCGCCACGCCGTTGTGGTGATAATGCTTGTTGCCGCAGTGCTTACACCGACGGGGGATCCGTTCACTATGCTGGTAGTTGCCGTGCCGCTATATCTTCTATACGAATTGTCAATACTCATCTGCAGGAATGATATCGATTGAAGACGTCACCGTGGCCTATGGCGGTTTTGTTCTTCTGGACAAAATCAATTTTCACATATCCGAATCCGACAAGATCGGTCTTGTGGGAAAAAACGGAGCGGGGAAGTCCACGGTGCTCAAACTGATATGCGGGCTGCAGAATCCGACTTCGGGGCGCATCGAAAAGCCCAATGACATAAGGATAGGATACCTGCCTCAGATAATGGAACACCACCGTGGGCGCAGCGTGATGGAAGAAGCGATGACTGCATTCGAAAGCAGTTCTGAACTTGAAAGGAGGATTGCTCAGACAACAAAAGCTCTTGAAGAAAGAAATGATTATGAATCAGATGAGTATAGTAGGCTTATTGAAGAGCTCAATGAACTGAATGACAGACTTGAGGCCAGCCATTCCGAACCACCGGAAGTGCAGTGTCGCAAGACTCTTCTCGGTCTGGGATTCCGCGACAATGAGCTTGGGCGCAAGACCGAGACATTCTCCCAGGGATGGAATATGCGTATCGAACTCGCCAAGATTCTTCTCGGCCGTCCGGACGTGATGCTTCTCGATGAGCCCACCAATCACCTTGACATAGAATCCATCGAGTGGCTTGAGGACTACCTGAAGTCCCGCAAGTGCTCCGTGGTTCTTGTGAGCCACGACAGGAAGTTCCTCGACAATGTCACGAACAGGACTGTAGAGATAATGCTGGGGCGTGTTCACGACTATAAGGTTCCGTATTCCAAATATCTGGAACTGAGGGCCGAGCGCCTTCAGCAACAGACCGCCGCATACGAGAACCAGCAGAAGATGATTCAGAAGACGGAAGAGTTCATTCAGGCGTTCCGTTACAAACCCACCAAGTCAAATCAGGTGCAAAGCCGCATCAAAGCGCTGGAAAAGCTTGAGAGAGTGGAGATTGACGAAACGGACAACGTGACTCTTACGGTGAAGTTCCCCCCTGCGCAAAGGGCCGGGGATGTGGTGTTCAAGGCAACGGACCTTAGCGTGGGGTATGACGGGGGCGAAAAATTCGGAGGCAAGACCGTTTTCACTGATGCCGCCATAGAGGTCAGGCGTGGTGAAAAGGTGGCGCTGGTAGGAAGGAACGGAGAAGGGAAGACCACCCTTATGAGGGTGATGACGGGGGAGTTGGACCCGCTGGAAGGGGAAGCGAAGATCGGGCACAACGTCAATATCGGCTATTTTGCCCAGAATCAGGAAGACGTGCTGGACAAGTCGCTTACCGTGTTCGGCACTCTGGATCAGGCGGCAACAGGAGACATCCGCACAAAGCTGAGGGACATACTTGCACAGTTCCTCTTCCGTGGAGAAGACATAGACAAGAAGGTCAGCGTGCTGTCTGGAGGGGAACGGGCGCGTCTCGGAATGGCGAAACTGATGCTCCAGTCGCACAATCTCCTGCTTTTGGACGAGCCGACAAATCATATGGACATCAAGAGCAAGGAGATTCTGAAACAGGCGTTGAAGGCCTTTGACGGCACAATGGTTGTAGTTTCCCACGACAGGGATTTCCTTGACGGCCTTGTGGACAAACTGTATGAATTCCGTGACGGGAAAGTGCGTGAGCACCTCGGTTCGGTAGAAGATTTTCTGGCCTCCAGAAGGATAGACAACCTTCAGGAACTTGAAAGAACGGCGAAAGAAAAGTCAACGGCGGAAAAAAGCGTTCCGAAGTCGCTTGATTATGCGGCGCTTAAGGAAAAGTCCAGGGAGGACAGAAAAAAGAAGAACAGAATCACTTATCTTGAATCCGAGATTGCAAAGAGGGAAAAGTTGATGGCGGACATAGAAAAGAAGTTGTCTTCCCCCACCCCCGATGACGACATAATGGAACTCACGCGGTCCTATCTTGAAGCGAAAAGAGACCTGGAAGCGTTCTCTGAAGAATGGGGCGCATTGATTGATTAATTAATCCAAACAATTGAACAATATGAAGAAAATCGCAACTATCGCAACATTGGCGCTTCTCCTGTTTTCTGCAGGACAGGCCCCGGCACAGGTCAGACAGAAGGATTTTGACCTGGAAAGATTCAATTCCATAGTCATAGGCGGAGATTTCGACGTGACAATTGAAGAGGGAAAAGACTACAGGGTCAGCGTCACTATGGACAGGCAGTTCAAGGACTGTCTCGTATGCGCCGTGAACGGCAATGTGCTCACCCTCACCATCGATGAGAAGAAACTCATAAAGGACATCAACAAATTCATCAAGTCCGTAGGCAACGACAAGCCCTCATTCTCTGCAACCATATTTGTTCCCGAATCCATCGGACAGATCAGCCTGAAAGATCAGGCAGTTCTGAAATGCGACAAAGTCATCAAATCAGAATCAATTAAAATAAATGTCAGCGACAATGCTGTACTGAAGTCCGCCACAGTTGAGAGCCGTTTCGCCAGCATCAATACGGATATGAAGGGAAGTGCAAGCGTAATTGCCGAATCTGAAGGCATAACAGTCACAGCGTCAGGAACTTCCAATCTGAATCTCACCCAGAATTGCAAGACCTCCGACATAACGGCCAGCGGTTTCTGCAATATTGTACTTGACGGAGAGGTTGACAACCTGACACTCAACGCCAAGGGCACTACCAGGACCACCGTCAACGGAAAAGCCGATGCCGCCGGCTTCAACCTCAGCGGTGCATGCTTCGTAAATGCCCACGAACTTGAGCTGAATGATGCCGCCGTCAGGATGAACGGCCTTTGCTCCCTGTCCGAATCCGCTTCCAAAACTCTCAGCGTGGATCTTCAGGCCGGCTCGTC
>JAKSKJ010000085.1 GCA_024401795.1 Bacteroidales bacterium
GCGGGCGTCTATCATCGGGACGATGGTGCGGCATCCTTCCGGGAGAAGTCCTTCCGAGACGGCCTGATGGGCCAGAATGTCGAGAGTGCCTATGGCAATGAGGGGGATGCCGGCGCCGAAGCAGAGTCCTTTCGCCGAGGAGGAGCCCACTCTGAGGCCGGTGTAGGAGCCTGGTCCGGAACTGACGCATACGGCATCGCAGTCGGAGGCCTTCAGGCCTCTCCCGTCCAGCATTTCCTTTATGAACACGGCTGTCTTGGAAGCGTGCTCCCGCTGGCCTGCGCTTTCGCGGCGGCAGCTGATTTCTTCTCCCTCGACGAGTGCGGTGGAGCAGAGGGATGTGGAGGTTTCTATGAGGATCAGCCTAGGCATTTATTTGCGAAATCAGATTTTTCAGGAACGGGAAGAATTTCGCCCCGAAGTCTTTGAGATATGTGAATATTATCGAGTCGTTCAACGTCTCCGGCTTGACGAGATTCCATTTGGCGTTGAGGTCGTCGAAAAGCCAGACCAGAACGGCGAGGATGAGGGCTGCCTTGAATATGCCGAAGACCATTCCCAGGAGCCTGTTAAGCCAGCTGAGCGAGGCGAATTTCATGATTTTGGTGAGCAGGTTCCCGAGCAGGCCGAACACCACGAGCGCCGCAAAGAAGATGAGGGCGAAACTTATGACCTTCACCACTTGGGGCCGGGCATCCTTCAGCAGTCCGGAAATGAATTCCCCGACGGGCAGGGAGAATTTGCTGGCAATGAATGCTCCTGCGAATATCGCGGCAATCGCAACCAGTTGTTTTACAAGTCCTTTTGAGAGGCCTGAAATAATGGCCGGCAGGAAGCAGATTAGGAGAATTATGTCTGTTGTTGTCATTGTCGCTTGTTAAAAAGCAGTGGAATTACTATATTTGTCGGAATACAAAATTAGGTAAAAAATTATGACATTCAAAGAATATAAAGGTCTGGATCTGGTAACTGTGGGGAATGACGTTCTGGCCCGCTGGAAGAAGTTCCGTGCGTTTGAGAAATCGCTGGAAATCCGTGAAGGCGCTCCGGAATTCATATTCTTTGAAGGCCCACCCTCAGCAAACGGAATGCCGGGCATCCATCACGTGATGGCACGCTCCATAAAGGATGCCATCTGCCGTTACAAGACGCAGACGGGCTTCAAGGTGCGCCGCCGCGCCGGATGGGACACCCACGGTCTTCCCGTCGAGCTCGGAGTGGAAAAGAAGCTGGGGATTACAAAGGAGGACATCGGCACTAAGATAAGTGTGGAGGAATACAACCGCACCTGCCGTCAGGAGGTGATGAAATATACTGCGGAGTGGAGGACCCTTACGGAGCGTGTCGGCTACTGGGTCAACCTCGACGATCCGTATATCACCTACGACAACAGGTACATAGAGACACTGTGGTGGCTTCTCAAGCAAATCTATGGAAAGGGCCTGCTGTACAAGGGCAAGAGCATCCAGCCATACAGCCCCGCGGCGGGTACCGGCCTCAGCTCCCACGAACTCAACCAGCCGGGCTGCTACAGGGACGTGAAGGACACCACCTGCTGTGCCCAGTTCAAGGTAAAAGGAGAGAAAGACCTTTATTTCCTCGCCTGGACCACAACGCCCTGGACCCTTCCTTCAAACACAGCTCTCTGCGTGGGGCCCAACATCGATTACGTCAAGGTGCGCAGCGCCAATCCCTATACCGGCACTCCCGCCACATATATTCTTGCCAAGGCTCTTGTGGGGGCCTGGTTTAACGACAAGGTGGCTTACGAGCTTCTACCCGGAACGTTGAAGGGAACGGAGCTTGTGGGAATGGAGTACGAGCAGCTCATCCCCTGGTTCAATCCCGGGGAGGGCGCATTCAAGGTGATTCCGGGAGACTACGTGACTACGGAGGACGGTACGGGCATCGTGCATATCGCGCCCACTTTCGGTGCAGATGATGCCAAGGTTGCCAGGGCCGCCGGCGTGCCGGGCCTCTATGTGACGGACAAGGACGGTGCATTGCAGGCTCAGGTTGACCCCTGCGGACGTTTCTGCCGCATCGAGGATCTCGACCCCGCCTATGTGGCCGCCAACGTGTCAGATGATTATAAGGAGTGGGCCGGACGATACGTGAAGAACGCTTACGATTCTTCCCTTCCCGCCGATGCCCCCACGCTCGACATTGATATCTGCGTGATGCTCAAGGCCGCCGGCAAGGCGTTCCGTATAGAGAAACACGTGCACACGTATCCGCATTGCTGGCGCACGGACAAGCCTGTGCTGTACTACCCGCTGAATTCCTGGTTCATCAGGGCGAGCGCCGTGCGGGAGCAGATGATGGCCTTGAACGGGCAGATAGTCTGGAAGCCGGAGGCCACCGGTACAGGTCGTTTCGGGAAATGGCTGGAGAACATTCAGGACTGGAACCTCAGCCGCAGCCGCTATTGGGGCACTCCTCTGCCCATCTGGCGTACTGAAGACGGCCGGGAGGAGAAATGCATAGGCAGCGTCCGCGAACTTTATGACGAAATAGAGAAGGCTGTGTCCGCAGGAGTGATGGAGTCCAATCCGTTGAAGGCGGCGGGATTCAATCCTGACGATATGAGCAAGGCCAACTACGACCTCATAGATCTTCACAGGCCTTATGTTGACAATATTTTCCTTGTGAGCGACAGCGGCAGGAAGATGGTCAGGGAGTCTGACCTTATCGACGTGTGGTTCGATTCCGGTTCCATGCCGTATGCGCAGACAGGACTCCGGGGGAAGGACAGCCCCGACTTCGGCTGTACGGCGGATTTCATAGCCGAGGGCGTTGACCAGACCCGCGGGTGGTTCTATACCCTGCACGCAATCCATACTATGGTGAGCGGCACGCCCGCCTTCAAGAGGGTCATCTCCAACGGTCTTGTGCTTGACAGGAAGGGGGAGAAGATGAGCAAGCGCCTCGGCAATGCCGTCGATCCTTTCAAGGCTCTGGATACGTACGGAGCGGATGCGCTGCGCTGGTATATGCTTACCAACGCCCAGCCCTGGGACAATCTCCGTTTCGACGAATCCGGTGTGGATGAAGTACGGCGGAAATTCTTCGGCACGCTCTACAACTCATATTCGCTGTTTGCCGTGTATGCCAACATCGACAATTTCGACCCTTCGGCGGAGGCCGTTCCGTTCGCGGAGCGTCCCGAGTTCGACAAATGGATGGCCAGCAAGCTGAACACCCTCATCTCCAGGGTTGAGGCCGCTTATGAGGATTATGACATCACGAGCGCAGGCCGCCTGATTCAGGATTTCGTATGCGACGATTTCTCCAACTGGTACATCCGTCTCAACAAGAAACGCATCTGGGTGTCCGGTATGTCATCAGACAAATTGTCGGCATATCAGACAATCTACGGGGCACTGAAGACAGTTGCCCTGCTTGCCGCGCCGATTGCCCCTTTCTATATGGATCAGCTTTATCTCGACCTCACGGCCGGAGAAGGGGAGTCCGTTCATTTCCAGACTATGCCTTCCGTTGACGCCTCCGTCATCGATACCGACCTGGAGGACCGTATGTCCCTGGCCCAGAAGAGCTGTTCGATGATTCTGGCCCTCAGAAAGAAGGTGGGCATCAATGTCAAGAAACCTCTTCCCCGCATAATGGTTCCTGTCGTGTCGGACAAGGTGCGCGGGCAGTTGGAGGCTGTCAAGTCCGTGATTCTTTCCGAGGTCAACGTGAAGAACGCCGAGTTCATCACCGACACTACGGGAGTCATCACCAAGAAAATCAAGCCCAATTTCAAGACTCTGGGCAAGATTTACGGCCCCAGAATGAAGGAGATTGCCGCTGCGTTCCAGACCATTTCCCAACAGCAGATTGCGGAACTGGAGCGTTGCGAAGGGGAATATCCGCTTGCCCTGCCGGGCGGTGAGGTGGTTCTCCGCAAGGAGGATTATGAAATTCATTCGGAAGATATGCCGGGATGGCTTGTGGCTTCCGAGGGGGCTCTCACCATTGCCCTCGACATAACTCTCACTCCCGAACTGATAGAGGAGGGGACGGCGCGCGAACTCATACGCCCTATCCAGAATCTCCGCAAGGAGTCCGGATTTGAGGTGACGGACCGTATCAACACCGCTATATATGCGGACGGCGAGGCCGCAAAGGACATCGTGGCCTCCCTCGCCCATTACGAAGATTATGTGGCTTCCCAGACCCTTTCGCTGAAGGTGGAGTTCCACCCTATGGCTGAAGCTCCCGCCGATGCGGCGGACGTGGAATGGGGAGATGAAATGCTTAGGATTAAAATAACCAAAAACCGATAACTATGGCAGAAGAAATCAAAAACCGCTACTCGGATGCGGAATTGGCTGAATTCAAGGCCATTATTGAAGACATGCTTGCAAAAGCCAAGGGAGAGTACAACACTCTTCGCGGAGTGGCTATGCACGGCGGCAACAATGATATCGAAGACACCTCTCCTTCATTCAAGACGGTGGAGGACGACGGTGCCAACCAGTTGTCCAAGGAGGAGGCCAGCCAGATGGCCCAGAGGCAGTACAAGTTCATCAAGAACCTTGAGGCCGCCCTTATCCGCATAGAGAACAAGACCTACGGAGTGTGCCGCGTTACGGGCAAACTTATCCCTAAGGAAAGACTCCGTCTTGTACCTCACGCCACACTTACCGTGGAGGCCAAGGAAATGCTTGCCAAAACCGGAAAGAAATAGAGTATGAAAATCTCAAGAGGGACCAGACTCATAGCTTTGGGCGTGCTCCTCGTTGTCATTGACCAGATAAGCAAATATCTGGTCAGGACGAATATGGACCTTGGGGAGCAGATTTTCGTGATAGGTCAGTGGTTCCGGCTGTGCTTCGTGGAGAACGAGGGAATGGCTTTCGGAATGAAGTTCGGCGGAGCTGTGGGCAAGTTCCTTCTGTCTCTCTTCCGAATCGTCCTATGCGGCGCACTGGTGTGGTGGATAAACAGCCTGAACAAGAAGGGGAACACCCCCGCCGGAGTTCTGGTGGGCCTCACGCTCATCACAGCGGGCGCTTTCGGCAACATCATCGACTGCCTTTTCTACGGGCTCATCTGGGATTATGCTCCGTTTATGTTCGGCCGCGTGGTGGATATGCTGTATTTCCCCATCATCCGTACCCCGAACTTCGTGTTCTTCTCTCCCGTATTCAATTTCGCCGACAGTTGTGTGACGGTAGGCGCTTTTTACCTTGTACTGTTCCAGTGGAAATT
>JAKSKJ010000086.1 GCA_024401795.1 Bacteroidales bacterium
AGCGTTGTTTGATATATATTCAAAAACGGGGATGGCCAAAAAGCCATCCCCGTTTTTGGTTTGATTTAATGAATAACGATTACTAATACTTGTTCAGAGGAACGCCGGCGGTCATCTGGTTGACCTTGCGCTTGACTTTCGCGAGAACTTTTGCGTGAGCTTCAAGCTCTGCGCTTTGCTCTGCAGTGGGAACCTCCCCGGCCTTCAGGCTCAGAGCTTCGACGTGTTTCGCGCAGGAAGTGAGAACGGTGTCTATCAGAGCTGTGATGTCCTGCATATCCTTCTCCGTGAATCCGCGTGACGTAATGGCCGGAGTGCCGATTCGCAGACCGGATGTCTGGAACGGACTGCGTGTGTCGAACGGAACCATATTCTTGTTGACGGTGATTTCCGCCTTTCCCAGTTCGGCTTCGGCTATCTTTCCGTTCAGTTCGGGGAACTTGGTTCGGAGGTCAATCAGGATGAGGTGGTTGTCCGTACCTCCGCTGACTACCTTGTATCCGAGCTTGATAAATTCGTCTGCAAGGGTTGCCGCGTTGGCTACCACCTGTTTCTGGTAGCACTTGAATTCCGGTTGCAGCGCTTCGAAGAATGAAACGGCCTTCGCCGCTATGACGTGCTCGAGAGGTCCTCCCTGGACTCCCGGGAATACGCTGCTGTCGAGAATCTGGCTCATCTTCTTCACTGCGCCCTTCGGCGTGGTGCGTCCCTGTGGATCGTCGAAGTCCTTGCCCATCAGGATGATGCCTCCGCGTGGGCCGCGAAGCGTCTTGTGCGTGGTGGAGGTGACGATGTGTGCATATTTGACAGGATTTTTCAGAAGTCCGGCGGCAATGAGTCCGGCGGTATGCGCCATATCAATCCACAGAATGGCTCCGACCTCGTCCGCAATCTTGCGCATCCTTTCATAATCCCACTCGCGTGAGTATGCGGAGGCTCCTCCGATAATGAGCTTTGGCTTGCATTTGAGGGCGGTGGCTTCCATCTTGTCATAGTCAATCAGTCCTGTTTCGGGATTGAGACCATAGGCGACGGCCTTGTAAAGGATGCCGGATGCGTTTACGGGCGAGCCGTGGGTGAGGTGTCCGCCCTGGCTGAGGTCGAGTCCCATAAAAGTGTCGCCGGGTTTGAGAATCGCCATCGTCACGGCCATATTGGCCTGTGCTCCCGAATGAGGCTGGACGTTTGCCCATTCTGCATCGTAGATCTTTTTCAGACGGTCAATGGCCAGCTGCTCAATCTGGTCCACCACATAACATCCGCCGTAATACCGGTGCCCCGGATAACCTTCGGCGTACTTGTTGGTGCAGATGGAGCCCATAGCCTGAAGAACACCGTCCGAGACGTAATTCTCGGAAGCGATGAGTTCGAGTCCTGATTCCTGACGGGTCCTTTCCTTGTTGATAAGGTCGAAAATCTGAATGTCCTGTTTCATTTCTATGATGTCTTATATCTACAAAGATAATACAAAATTGCTACCTTTGTGCCGATGGCAGACAGAAAACTTCTAAATATTGAACTGGGGCGCGTGGACGCGGAAGGCTACCGCAGTCTTCCGGAGAGCGGTGTGGTGCTTGTGCTCGACAATATCCGCAGTGCCCACAACGTCGGGAGCGCATTCCGCACTGCCGATGCTTTCAAGGTGGACAGGATATTCCTGTGCGGAATCTGCGCCTGTCCTCCGTCCGCCGAAATACACAAGTCGGCGCTTGGGGCGGAGGAGAGCGTGCCTTGGGAACATTGCGGCGACACTCTTCAGGCGATTGCTTCATTGCGCTCCCTCGGCTATGAAATTGTGAGCGTGGAGCAGACGGAACATTCGTTGAGTTTGGAGAAGTTCATCCCCGTGGCGGGGAAGCGCTATGCCCTAGTGTTCGGCAACGAGGTTGAAGGTGTGCAGCAGAGCGTGGTTGATGCTTCTGACTTTGCGGTTGAGATTCCCCAGTATGGAACAAAACACTCACTGAACGTGTCAGTGAGTGTCGGTGTAGTGCTCTGGCAGATTGCCAGCCGTATTTTCGGATAATTCTACATCATTCCGCCTGCGGGCATTGCGGGAGCGGCGGCTGCGGGTTCGGGAATGTCAACGATGCCACATTCCGTGGTGAGGAACATTCCGGCGACAGATGCCGCATTCTCGAGAGCTACGCGTGCCACCTTGGTAGGGTCGATGACACCGGCTTCGTACATCTTGACGTATTCTCCCGTGCGGGCATTGTAGCCGAAGTCATCCTTGCCTTCCTTGATTTTCTGGATGATGACGCTTCCGTCAACGCCTGCGTTCTGAGCTATCTGACGGAGAGGCTCCTCGATTGCCTTGGCAACGATACGGATTCCGGTGGTCTCGTCATCGTTGTCACCCTTGGCACTTTCGAGAGCCTGGATAGCGCGGATGTATGCGACTCCGCCTCCGGGGAGGTAACCTTCTTCAACTGCGGCGCGGGTAGCGTTGAGGGCATCTTCCACGCGGTCTTTCTTCTCCTTCATCTCAACCTCTGTGGTGGCGCCCACGTAAAGTACTGCCACGCCGCCGGCGAGTTTGCCCAGACGCTCCTTGAGTTTCTCCTTGTCGTAGTCGGAGGTGCTGACTTCGATCTGCTTGCGGATGGCTTCTGCGCGTGCGGTGATGTCTTCCTTTGAGCCTGCACCGCCAACGATTGTGGTGTTCTCCTTGGTGATGGTGACTTTCTCAGCCTTTCCGAGAAGGTCGGGAGTTGCGTTTTCAAGGGTAAAGCCGCGCTCTTCGGAAATCACCTGTCCTCCGGTGAGGATGGCGATGTCCTGAAGCATTTCCTTGCGACGGTCGCCGAATCCGGGAGCCTTCACTGCGGCAATCTTGAGAGTGCCGCGGAGCTTGTTGACCACGAGGGTCGTAAGAGCTTCGCCATCAACGTCTTCTGCGATGATGAGGAGTTCCCTTCCTTCTCTTGCGATAGGCTCGAGAATCGGCATCAGGTCCTTCATCGTGCTTATCTTCTTGTCGGTGATGAGCACCGCAGGATTGCTGAGCTCGGCTTCCATCTTGTCGCCGTTGGTCATGAAATAAGGGGAGATGTAGCCGCGGTCGAACTGCATTCCTTCCACGACCTTCACTTCGGTGTCGGTTCCCTTGGCCTCTTCCACGGTAATCACACCGTCTTTGCCGACCTTTGCCATTGCATCGGCGATAAGTTTGCCGATGTAGCCGTCATTGTTGGCGCTTACGGTGCCGACCTGCTCTATCTTGGAGTAGTCGTCTCCCACTGCCTGGCTGTGCTTCTTGAGATCTTCCACCACGGTGGCTACGGCCTTGTCGATGCCGCGCTTGAGATCCATCGGATTTGCGCCTGCGGTGACGTTCTTCACGCCCACGTTGATGATGGCCTGTGCCAGTACGGTAGCGGTTGTGGTGCCGTCGCCGGCCTGCTCGTTGGTCTTGGAAGCGACTTCCTTGACCATCTGTGCGCCCATGTTCTCGAATTTGTCTTCAAGTTCGATTTCCTTTGCGACGGTCACGCCGTCCTTGGTTACCTGGGGAGCGCCGAATTTCTTTTCAATCACCACGTTGCGGCCTTTGGGACCGAGTGTTACCTTGACTGCGTTTGCGAGAGCGTCAGCTCCGTCTTTCATTTTGGCGCGGACATCCACGTCGAATTTTATCTCTTTTGCCATAATGTCTTGTAGAATTAAAGGATTGCCAGAATATCAGACTGCTTTACGATGAGGTATTTTTTGTCGTCAACGGTCACCTCTGTGCCCGCATATTTGCCGTAGAGGACGGTGTCGCCCACCTTTACCTCCATAGGCTCGTCATTCTTGCCCGGGCCTGCCGCCACGATTGTTCCCTGCTGGGGCTTTTCTTTTGCTGTGTCGGGAATGTAAATCCCGGATGCTGTCTTGGTCTCGGCCTCTTTGGGCTCTATGACCACTCTGTCTGCCAAAGGTTTGATCATAATATCAGAAGTTTTTCAAATACTGTTTTTCCTGGCCCCTGTCGGGGACCGTATGTGTAATAATCAATGTCTGTGCCAGTGACAAAATGTCAAAATGCCGCCGGGAGGGCGAGAAGCTGGTATGCGATGGTCCAGGCCATCCTGAGGTGTCCCTCCGAGTTGGGATGCAGGTAGTCCCGGAATTCTTCCGGATCGCGTCCCTTGACCTTCGTGCGGAAATAGGGTTTCATTTCATCCACCTTTGGCATCAGACCGCTCAGGCTGTAGAGGTCTATCACCGGTACGGACCATACGCTGCCGGCTTCCTTTACAGCATCCACATATTCATTCAGGAAAATGCCCAGGGCGTTGGAGTACTCCTCGCCCGGCGCTTCGTTCTTGGGATTGGCGCGGAACCCCTCTCTGTGAAGGGGTGTCAGCAGGATAATCTGCTTGTCGGGATAGCGGCTCTTCAGGTGAAACAGCGCCTTGTTGATTCTTCCTTTGAAGCTGTCTTCGTCGTAGTTGAACTCACGATGGGCTCGGGGCGTTGTGGTCGGACCGCTGATCTGGACTATCTTCTTGCTTATGGTGTACCATTCTCCGATTGGGGCGGAGGCGTTGAAATCGTTGGTGCCCATAAATATGAATATTGCATCGACATTCTTCCCCAGCTCCTTTTCCATCCTTTCCGCCTGGGGGATTACGTCGGTCCATTGCTTTCCACTTATACCATATATATAGGGCTTGATGCCGAGTATCCATTCCAACTGATGCCAGTAGGTGTCGTTGAGACTGTCGGTAATCTGCTTCCTGTCGGTGATTGAGTCTCCGAGGAAGGCTATCTTCCTGCCGTTCCACTGGCTTTCTATCTGCGGTTTGGGTTCTTCCTGCTTTTTTATTTTGGCGGAAAGAACGGTGGAGCCGGTCGGCAGCATTCCGATGAGGGCAAAAATGAAAATCAGTACTTTTTTCATATCAGCGTGATTTATTGTGTTTTATAATTATCAGCAAATATAACGATTTTCATTTAGGTGAAAAAAAGTGAATTTTTTTTGAAAAAAGTTTGGTGATTCAAAAATAATGTCTACCTTTGCAATCCCGTTCGAACAACGGGCAGGCGCTCGGCCGAAAACGGCCGGTTTTTTTAACGCCAAATTTGAAACGAGTTCATTGAAAAGATTGGAAGGAAAGTACAAGCAAGTACCGAGAAAA
>JAKSKJ010000087.1 GCA_024401795.1 Bacteroidales bacterium
ACCATATTCCACGCGGTGTCGATGTCCTCGCTCATCTTGAGCGCGTCGTTCTTCCGCAAAGCCATCAATGCCGTATTTACAAAGATCTTGCGCGCCCAGCCTTCGAAAGAACCTTCCCCGGAATAAGTGTCCAGCTTTGTGAAAAGCGTCACAAATCCGTCCTGAAGAACGTCCTCCGCCGTTTCCCTGTCTCCCATATAACGCAGGCAAACCGCCAGCATCTTCCCGGACAGGGCATCATAAATACGCTTCTGAGCGCTGCGATTTCCCTTGATGGACTGCTCCACCAGGAATTTCGCTTCTGTATCAAGATGCCTTTTGCTTACAAAAAGTTGCATCCCGTTAAATTTATTACGCTAAAATAACCAAAAAAATTGTATTATTTTTGTACTATGAAGAAGTTTATGACCGGCGCTTGTCTTATGCTTTCATGCATTCTGTCCCCAGGCCAAACAGCCCGGGAAAAGATTGTGGTGGAAAACGCCCTGCTGGATGAGGTGCGGCTGATGGAAACCGGAAAGGTGGACAAAACTATGGGGGACAGGCTCCGCAAGCTTGCGGAAAGGGACTCCACAAACGATGCGGTCTTCTATTACCTCGGCAAACTCGAATTCGCATCGGGAAATACAGACTCCGCCGTCAAGGCTTTCGAGAAGGCAAGTTCCCTGGATCCGGAGAATGACGATTACTCCGAGACGCTGGCAAAGGTCTATGCCCGCAACGGTAAAGTCCGCGAATCCACAGACATCTATCTGGCTCTTCTGAAAAAGAATCCGGCGAAATACCGCAACGCCTATACCTTGACAATTCTTGCCGACCAGAATCTGGTCTCATACCGGGACACTCTGGCTCTGGAAAATTATGAAGCCGCCCTCCTTTACGAGCCGGACTACACTCCCGCGATTCTCGGGAAATCCGAGGTGTACAGGATGAGGAACAATCTCCCGGCTTTCTTCTCCACCCTGCGGGAATTCACCACAGACGGTTCCGTGATGCCCTATCCCAAATGCGAATACGTCAACAACATACTCCGCCACATAGACGGGAACCTTTTCCGCAACTGGGGCGCGCAACTGGATACGCTGGTGACGGACTGCCCGAACACCCATCCCAACGACAGCAGCTGCCTCAAACTGGCAGGCAGATGGTACTATGGCACAGGCCGTAAGGAGGAAGGAAGGAAGTATTTCGACAGGCTGCTGGAAAATTATCCCGAGGACATCGAAGCCCATTTCATCAGATTGCAGATTCTGGCGGATGACGACGATTGCAGGGGTATGATTGAAGAAAGCAAGGTAATCATATCGCTTGCAAACGGCAACAAAGACTACATTGTGCCCGCGATGAGCACCATCGGCGACTGCTACTATGAGATGGGGCGGACCAAAGAGGCTTACAAATGGTATGACAAGACCTTGAAGGTCAACCCGGAATACCTTCCTGTCCTCAACAATTATGCATACTACCTTTCCCTTGAGAGGAAGAATCTTTCAAAAGCCAGAAAGATGAGTGCCGTAACGGTCAGCAAGGAGCCCGACAATCCGACCTATCTGGATACATACGGATGGATACTTCATCTTCTCGGTGAAGACAAGGAGGCCAAGTTGCTGTTCAAGCACGCAATGCTCTACGGCGGCAAGGACAACGCCGAAGTCCTTCTTCACTATTCCGAAGTTCTCAGGGCTCTCGGAGAGGACGATGTGGCAAACTATTATAAAGATTTGGCAGACAACAAGAAATGAAACGACTGACCGCAATGCTCCTGAGCTGCCTTCTGGCTATTACCGCCATAGCTCAGTCTTCTTCCCAGGAAAGCAAAAAAGCAAAACTGGAGAAGGAAATCGCCATACTCAACAAACAGTTGAAGGAGAATGAAAAGAAGAGTTCCAGCGCCCTCAATTCACTTTCCCTGGTCCGTAAGAAAGTATCTTCCAGCAAGAAACTTGTTGAAGAAAACCAAAAAGAAATCAAATCCATTGACGGTGATATTTCCGTGAAGGAGAAAGGTATCGCCAGACTTCAGGGAAGGCTTGACACTCTGTCTCTGTATTACGGGAAACTGATACGGAGCGCCTACAAAAACCGCGACAGCAGAATATGGTTCATGTACGTCCTGTCCAGCGACAATCTCGGTCAGGGGGTCAGGAGGTTCGATTACTTCAAGAACATAGCCCGGCAGATGAACGTCCAGGCGAAGAAAATACAGGAGACCAAGAAAGAACTGGAGATTCAGAGGGAAGAACTCCTGTCTATGAGAAAAAAGGCGGAAGATTTGAGGACGAGCAACCAGAAAGAACTCAACAAGCTCAAGGAGGCGGAGAATCAATCCCAGAAGATTGTAAACCAGCTCAACAGGAACAAGAAGAAATATCAGAAACAGTTGGCTGAGAAACGCAAACAAGTCGAAGCCCTCAACAAGGAGATTGCCAGAATGATACAGAAAGGCAAATCCTCCAAGCCGGTGGACGTCAAACTGTCCAAGGAATTCAGCGACAATCGGGGCAAACTCCCCTGGCCTGTCGAAGGCTCTGTCATAGAATCGTTCGGGCAGCACTACCATCCGGTTTACAAGTCTGTCAAACTGCCGTTCAACAATGGTGTGAACATTGCGACAGAAAAGGGAGCATCCGTCAAAGCCGTCTTCAACGGCGAGGTCCGTCAGGTCATTGTGATGCCGGGATACAATCAGTGCGTCCTGGTCCAGCACGGAGGGTTCTTCACTTTCTACTGCAAACTGGGCTCCGTAAACGTGAAGGCCGGGCAGAAAATCAGTACCGGACAGACAATAGGAAAAGTGGAGACGATCAACGGAGAGACCGTACTCCACTTCCAACTTTGGGAGGACAGGAACCCTCAGGATCCTGAACTCTGGTTGAGATGATTACAGCAGATGCGCGCCCACAGTCAGGCCTGCCATCACAATGCTGACCATACTCATAAGCTTGATGAGAATATTGAGGGAAGGACCTGACGTGTCCTTGAACGGATCTCCCACAGTGTCTCCCACGACTGTTGCGTGATGGCATTCCGAATTCTTGCCACCGCAATGCCCTTCCTCCACGAACTTCTTGGCATTGTCCCAGGCGCCTCCGGAATTGGACATGAATACCGCCAGGACGAATCCGGCTCCAAGACCTCCTATCAGAAGTCCCAGAACTCCGGCCACACCCAGAATGACTCCGGTGACAACGGGAACAATTATCGCTATGAGTGAAGGCACAAGCATTTCGTGCTGCGCAGCCTTGGTTGAGATTTCCACGCAGCGCTTATAATCAGGTGTGCCTTCCCCTGTCAGGATGCCCTTTATCTCCTTGAACTGGCGGCGGACTTCAATCACCATCTTCGATGCCGCACGTCCGACCGCATCCATAGTGAGTCCGCAGAACAGGAACGCCATCATCGCGCCTATGAACACTCCGGCGAGCACGGCAGGATTCATCAGGCTCACGTTATAGTTGCTCAGGATATCAAGAATCGTAGCATCTGATGCATTCTCTATAAGTCTGCCTCCCACGCCCACAATAGTCTCGCCGACGCGGGCAAGAGCAATCTTTATCTCTTCAATATAGGACGCAAGAAGGGCCAATGCCGTAAGAGCCGCAGACCCGATGGCGAAGCCTTTTCCCGTAGCTGCCGTCGTGTTGCCCAAAGCATCAAGAACATCCGTGCGTTCGCGGACTTCCGGATCGAGTTCGGACATCTGGGCATTTCCTCCCGCATTGTCGGCGATGGGCCCGTAAGCATCCGTGGCAAGAGTGATGCCGAGGGTGCTCAACATTCCCACCGCCGCTATGGCAACGCCGTATAGTCCCGTCGAAAGGACTCCGTCGGCCATAATGTCGGCATTGAAACCTGTCGCACAAAGGAAAGCGAGAATGATAGCAGCCGCAATTGTGACTACGGGAATGGCCGTGGAGCGCATACCAAGGCCGACACCGCTGATGATGACGGTGGCCGGACCGGTCTGCGATGACTCTGCAAGTTTCTGCGTAGGCCTGTATGAATGTGAAGTGTAGTACTCCGTGGATTTTCCGATTATGACACCGGCCAGCAGCCCGGAAACCACTGACAGCGAGAAATGCCACCAGTTACTGTCCTGAGTACCGAAAACGAGTGCCAGAATACCGAAAGTGGCAACTCCGCTCAGAATGGCGGCGAGATTTGTGCCGAAGCTCATGCTCTTCAGAAGTTCTCCCATTCCGGCTCCTTCTTTCGTACGCACCGTGAAGATGCTTCCAACCGACAGAAGGACACCGACGGCGGCGATGAGCATTGGCGCTATGATTGCCTTCATCTGCATTTCCGGACTTACAGCATAGAATGCGGAGGCACCGAGGGCCATTGTGGAAAGTATGGACCCGCAGTAACTCTCGTAAAGGTCAGCACCCATTCCGGCCACGTCTCCCACATTGTCTCCCACATTGTCGGCAATTGTAGCCGGGTTGCGGGGATCATCTTCCGGCAGGTCAGACTCTACCTTGCCCACGATGTCGGCTCCAACGTCGGCGGCCTTGGTATATATGCCTCCTCCTACACGCGCAAAAAGGGCCTGAGTCGAAGCTCCCATACCGAAAGTAAGCATTGTGGTGGTGATGACTACAAGTTTCTGAGCCTCCGACGCCTCTTCCACAAAAGCGTTCAGAAGAATCCACCACAGCGCAATGTCAAGCAGGCCGAGGCCTACGACGGTAAGTCCCATAACCGCGCCTGAGCGGAACGCCACCTTGAGTCCCCCGTTGAGGGATTTGCGGCAGGCATTGGCAGTCCGTCCGGAAGCAAAGGTGGCCGTCTTCATCCCCACGAATCCGGCAAGACCGGAGAAAAAACCGCCTGTCAGGAATGCAAACGGAACCCAGGGATTCTGAACGTTGAAACCATATGCCAGCACTGCAAAGAATACGGCAAGCACGGCGAAGACGACGACAACAACCTTGTACTGCTGCTTCAGATAAGCCATTGCTCCCTCACGCACATACTGCGCTATCTGCTTCATTGTGGGAGTTCCCTCCTCCTCCCTTTTCATCTGACGATAAAAAACAAAAGCAAAAATCAGCGCCAGCAGGGAAGCGGCGGGAACTGCAAAAAACAATAGATTCAT
>JAKSKJ010000088.1 GCA_024401795.1 Bacteroidales bacterium
GGGAGAGCCGTTGTCGCAGAACAGGGACGGAGCTGTCATTGAATGATAGAGCGCCGTGTAAAACACCTTGCGTGCTGTTTCGTCCGAAGTCTTTATCTCAACCTTGCCAAGTTCCTTGTTCCAGGCTTCCCTGGCCGACTTGCGCGTGGCCTCAAAATCCCAGCCGGACAGTTCCGCGGACATATTGGCGGCCGCTCCCTCGCAGGAAACGGGAGAAATCGCAACTTTCACCTCAACCGAGCCGGCATTGGGGAATTTCAGCAGCCAGTGATGGTCTGCGGCCTCTGTACAGGATTCGAAAGGACTCGAAAATTCGGCATGGAACCATATTTTCTGGTCATCAGCCCATCCTTTTGAAAAGCGGTATCCTTCAATATGGGTGTTGTCTATTACTGAAAGGCCGGCAGATGTAACGGCATCCCAGCATCCTCCGTTCTCGAGGTCGAAGACAAGGGCGGCATCGGCAGATGCGGCAGGGAAAGTGTATCTGTGATAGCCTACTCTCTCCGTAGCCGTCAGTTCTGCAAGCACACCGCTCTTCTTGAGAGGCACGCTGTAATAGCCGGGGACGCATACTTCCCTGCTGCGGTCGGCCACATCGGCTATGCCCGCAGGGGAAAAATCCTGAACGGCCGCGGTGACAGGCAGGACTGTGATGTCAAACAGGTCACCGATACCGGTACCGCTGAGGTGTGTATGCGAGAAGCCGACGACGGAGGAGTCACTGCTGTGATAGCCCGAGCACCAGTCCCAGGCGACGGGGACACTGGTCGGTCCCAACTGGACTGCCCCGAAAGGGACGTTGGCTCCCACGAAAACGTGTCCGTGACCACCGGTTCCGATAAATGGATCGACATAGGAAGTATAGTCGGTCACTTCTGTCGCGCAGCCCGCGATAATGGCCATCAGCGCTATCAGTAAGGCTTTTCTCATATTATTGAAGTCTCTTTTGTAAACTTTATTATTTCATCGACATAGCCGAACGCCAGCCCTACGACCGTGTCGGCACAACCGTAATAGACGGCCACACGGCCTGTCTCGGGGTCATACAGCGATGCACAGGGGAAGCACACGTTGGGCACGTCTCCGGTGCACTCGTACAGAGTCTCGGGATGCAGAAGATAAGGTCCCGTTCTGGCTATCACCTTCCAGGGCTGTTCAAGGTCCAGAAGTGCCGCTCCGAAAGAGTAGTTGTAACCCTGACAGGTGTGGTGCACTCCGTGGTAGAAGAGCAGCCAGCCGTCCTTCGTCTCAATGGGGACAGGGCCGGCACCCACCTTGCAGCACTGCCAGGCGCTCTTTTCGAAATCGGAAGGCCCCATCACGAAACGGTGGTGCCCCCAGTACTCCATATCGGGCGATTCGGAATAGAAAATGTCCCCGAAAGGAGTGTGACCGGTATCGCTGGGACGCGACAAGAGCGCATATTTCCCGTTGATCCTGCGAGGGAAGAGCACGCCGTTGCGGTTGTAGGGAAGGAAGGCATTCTCCAACTGATGGAATACCTTGAAATCCGTCGTCCAGGCTATTCCTATGGTGGGCCCGTGATAACCGTTGCACCAGGTAACGAAATATTTGTCCTCAATCCTGCATACACGGGGGTCGTAACCGTAAACCCATTCCTTCACTTCGGGAATGTCGCAGTCGAACTTGAGGGTGTCCGGCTCCAGCTTCCAGTTGATTCCGTCATCGGAAAAACCCACGTGCAGGGTCATTCTGATATTTGTGTCATCGCAACGGAAAACGCCGGCGTAGCCTTTCCCGAAAGGCACGACTGCAGAATTGAAGATGCTGTTGGAATCGGGAAGGAGGTTGCGCGGAATCACGGGATTGGCGCTGTATCTCCACATAACGGTCCTGCAACCGGCAGGACGTTCTTCCCAGGGCATATTATTCAGCTTTGTCATCTTTTCGGAGCGTAATTATGTTGTTCAAGATATGCTTTCAGCGTTTCAAGTCCGGCATCGTCGGGGCCGTCGAAGAACGACACACCGGAAGCCCCGTTGCCATAGGCGGCATCAAGGGCCTTGACAAAATCGGCGCCCTTGAGGTCGGGATACATCAGGCCGGGATAAACCGCGGCGCGCTCACCAACCGTCTTCACGCTCTCCGCAACGGAGCGCCCTATCCATTCCGGACCTTCATAGTAGAATCCGTTGTAGGTCATAGGGAAATAAGCCTTGAGCGGCCAGTTGCCCCAGTCCTGACGCACCATCCGCTTGGCCATCGTGGGGCCGGGGAACACGGCGGCGGAGAGGAACTTGCCGTCAGCAGCCAGAGTGTCATACACTTTTTTCACCACGGAAGTGATGGCGTCCAGACGGAAATTGATCCAGGACTGGTCCTCGTTCGGATACTTCACGTCAAGCGGATCGCGGCCCGTCTGCTCCTTGAATTTCGCACGGCACAGCTCGCAATAGCAGTAGTCGTATTCGGGAAGTTCGCTGCTCTGGTCTATGCCGTAATTGCCCCACAGCGAAACGGGAAGCACGACATCCGGGAAACGCACATAGTCGAGATGCATTCCGTCCACGTATTTGAGATTGGCGCACCTCAGATAATCGGCCGCAATGGCCTCCGCCACCTCGGGATGTGACGGACAGAGGAAACGGTAGTAGTCAACATAGGCGGGCTTGTCGAAGCTCGATTCGCCCTTGCGGTTCACCACTCCCCATTCGGGATGCTCCTTCAGCAGGTCGGCCCGGTTCATAGTCCAGAGCCAGTAATGGGCTTCAAGCCCTGCTTCCTTGCAGAGACGGTAGATACGCTCGTCATAGCCTTCGAAAAGAATGGCGCTGATGCCGCAATCATAAGCCTTCCTGAAATGGGCGGCATACCGTTCATCGGTCCAGTCGGGTTTCAGACGCTCCCATATCCAGTTCTTCACTATCCTGTCTGCAGGCATTTCAGGAACGAAATCCCCGTCGCAGAACCTCACATAGCCCCATTTGGCCGGAACGTGAATATCCACCTTGCCGGTGGGAGCCCACACCCAGTTCTCTTCGGGACCACCCTTCTTGAGCCATTCCACACGTGAGAAATTCATCCTCCAGACCTTCTGCTGCCTCGGATCCAAGAATCCGCGATGCAGGGCATCAAAGGGGATTGCCATCTCCACATACCAGGCACGGTCGCTGTCATTGGCATTGTTGAGAGTCCCGTCCATAGAAACAGCCAGTTTCAGGCCCTTGCAGTCCCAGCTCATTATAAACTGCCCGTCAGCGCTGTACGGTTTCTCCATCAAAAGATCCATCACAGTGCCGAGAGCGTTGTTCTCTATTTCATAATAGAGCTTGCCGTCTCCAAACGGGTCAATGAACACCTCGAAATCGTTGTCGTGGTAGATGATGTCATCGCGACCGGTGATGGAACCGGTAATGTTGTCTTCTACGAGGGTGGCTCCCACATAAAGGAAATCATCATCCCATACCATCCTGACGGTGGTGGACTTTGTGGGAGCGGGCCACTCCGTGCCACGGATATCGACGAACTCCGAACTGGGGGCCGCCTTCTTCCAGGCGGACTCCGTCAGTTTGCCGTCAATCTTAATCCTGTCTGTCGTGCGCCGCGCATCATAAACGGGCGCAGAGGACCTGGCATAAGCCGTCAAGGGCAGAGCCAGCGCCAATAAAAGCAGAAGTCTTTTCATATTCTAATAATTGTTGAAACTCATTACCTGACCTGAACCGCGATAGAGTTCGAGAGGACCTTCGAGCTCAAGTGCAAGCACCGTAATATCCTCATCGACAACGTCTTCAGGAACGTTGATATAATATACACCGGGAACTTCGCTCCAGCTGATGTCGTTGTAGAGCTTCCAGTCCAGAGTCCTGTCCGTCCCGACGACGCGGACATTCTTTATGTGAGTCTTCAGCCCCTTCACCTCCACGGACTCATTCGGGGTGTAGGGAAGATAGACATACAGGACATCCCCCGTCTGATTGAGGGTGGTATAGCCCTGCACGTGGCCGTCAGGGATTCCCGCACGGGTGGGATAAACAGCCTCCTCGTGTTTCTTCACCCACCTCCCTATGTATTTCAAGGCATCGACTTCCTCCTGAGGGATAGTACCGTCCGCGCGCGGGCCGATGTCAAGCAGCAGATTGCCGCCGAGGGACATACAGTTCACCAGCATACGCAGAAGGGTGATGTTCGATTTGAAATCCGTATCCCTCTTCTGGTATCCCCAGGAATCGTTGATGGTCATACAGGTCTCCCACCATTGATCCTGCGGTCTGACTACCGGCACCCCGAGTTCGGGCGTGGCATAGTCGCCGTTGCCCTGTATGCGGGAATTGAGTATCACGCCGGGATTGGTCTCCCTCAGCATAGCCACAAGCTCCGGAGCCCGCCATTCCTCGGACGAAAACTCCCAATCACCGTCAAACCAGTAAAGATCGGGATGATAGGTATCGTTGAGCTCCTTCATCTGGGCAAAATTGAAATCACAGAAATGCTGCCATTTGTCAGGGTCATCCTTGATGTCATATTTCTGCGGTCCCTCACGGGAAATATTGGGATAATCCTCACGGGGCCAGTCTATCAACGAATAATACAGACCGAGTTTGAGGCCTCCCTGACGGCGGACCTCTTCCACGAAGGGAGTCAGCACGTCACGGCCGGCGGCACAACTCTTCACTGTACTGACATCTCCGGCCCTAGTGTCCCAGAGTGCCACACCGTCGTGATGTTTGGAGGTAATCACGGTATATTTCGCACCGCTCTCCCTTATCAGCGAGACCCACTCCTCCGGATTGTAGTTCGCGGCCGTGAAATCCGCTTTCTGGGCCATATAATCCTCCATACTCACCCTCTTGTTGTAGATTGGCCAGCTTTCCCCCCAGTCCCCGCGGGAGTAGATGCCCCAATGGATGAATATGCCGAGCTTGGCCTGTGAAAACCATTCCATTCTTCCGGCTTTTTGCTCCGGGGTTTCAAAAGATTCCTTTCTGGCCGTTCCGCAGGAGACGGATGTTGCCATCAATGCCGCCGCAATGGCGATTGTGATTGTAGTTTTCATTGGTCTTAGTCTTTACACACAAATATAATAAAACACTCCGACATAAGCACTTTATTATAGGTTGAAACTTTA
>JAKSKJ010000089.1 GCA_024401795.1 Bacteroidales bacterium
TTATTTCCTTTCACCGAAAATCGCCGTCCCGATACGCACCATAGTGGCACCGTGCCGGAGTGCAATCTTCCAGTCGCCTGACATTCCTATTGAAAGCTGATCGAAGGCCTCCATTTCCGGGAACAGGTCAACCAGATAGGCCATATAGGAGTCTATCCTTTCAAAATCGGCATCCACCGCAGCCTCATCATCGGTATTGGTGGCCATTCCCATAAGACCGCGCACCCTTACGTTCGGGAATTTCCCGTCGGAGAGGCGGAACATCAGGTCAAGCAACGCTTCCTCGGTGAAGCCCTGCTTAGTCTCCTCCGCCCCGATGTGCATCTCCAGAAGAACGTCAACCTTTCTGCCATTTTCCCTCCCCCATTTATCTATTTCGGAGAGCAGATGCTCCGAATCCACCGACTGCACGAGATTTGCGTAAGGCAGCACCATCTTCAGTTTGTTGGTCTGGAGATGGCCTATGAAATGCCACTCTATGTCATCAAAACGGCCTTCCGCATTCTGCAAGGCGGCAATCTTTGCCGCAAATTCCTGAGGCCTGGACTCGCCGAACACACGCTGCCCGGCCTCGTACGCCTCGATTACGGCTTCAACGGGATGAAATTTGGAAACTGCCACCAGTTTGACTCCTGATGGCAGTTCTTTATTGATGTTACCAAGATTGTCTTTAATCATTATCTGCGTTTTGCCTGTTGTCTGGCCTGCTGCTGTTGCATCTTCTGAGCCTCCTCAAGCCTTTGCTGGAACTTGCTCTTAGGAAGGGGCTTCCCTTCGCTGGCCTTGAGTTTCGCAAGAATCTCCTCCGGCTTCACGAACCACTTCTTTATAATCATATTCTGAGCGATGGAATACAACTGAGAAAGAAGATAGTAGTAACTGAGTGCCGCAGAAACGCTGTTACAGATGAAGAACATCATTATAGGCATCATCCAGAGACTCATAAATCGCATTGATGATGCAGTCGGGTCGTTCGCAGAAGGCTGGTTGGCCATCGTAAGTTTGGAGTAAATCCATATTGTGACGGCCATCAGCAGGGCAAACAGGGAGAGATGGTCCCCGAGCAGCGGAATCCTGGTGCCGAATTCAACGATGGAATCATATGCCGAAAGGTCGTTGCACCACAGGAAGCCCTGCTGACGAAGCTCTATGGATGCCGGGAAGAAACGGAACATTGCCCAAAGTATAGGCAGCGTGATCAATGTCGGCAGGCAGCCTCCCATCGGAGAGACACCGGCCCTCTTGTAAAGGTCCATGGTCGCCTGCTGCTTCTTCATCGCATCCTCCTGTTTGGGATACTTCGCATTGATTTTGTCAATCTCAGGCTTGAGAGCGGCCATCTTTGCGGAAGAAAGGAAGGACTTGTTGGTAAACGGAAGCACAACCGTCTTGATGACAAGGGTCATAAGAAGGATGATAAGACCGAAATTATCGAAGAACCTGTGGAAGAAATTGAACAGCGGGATAATAACGAACCTCGTGAACCATCCTACCAGCCATCCTCCCAGAGGGATAATCTTCTCATATTTGTGGTCATAACTCTTCAGCGTCTGGAAATGGTTGGGGCCGAAATAGAACTCCATCGGAATATCGATGTCGGCGCCGGGGCGGATGTCAACGCGCATAAGGGCACTGCATTGCATAAGATTCCGCTCCTTGTTGTCCTGAGGCATGAATTCAACGGACAACTCCCCGGAAGCGAACTGCTCCGGAGCCCTCACTATGGCGGAGAAGAACTGCTGCTGGAATGCGAACCAGCTCAATTTGGAGTCCACACGCTTTGAGTTGCTCCTGCCACGACCTATCTCCACCGGTTTCTTGTCACCCTCGAAATAGTAATCGAGTTTGGAATACTGGGTCTCATTCTTATAGCCCTTCTCCATTCTCGGAATCATCATATCGATGTCTATGTCAACCGAAGATACGTTCCGTGGAATAAGAGTCCCCATATCCTTGAAGCCTATCACGTTATCTACACTGTACGAACCGGTGTGGATGGCATAGCGCTGTTCGATGCGTCCGCCATTGGAGAACGGCAGGCTCATAACGACCGTAGAATCGGTGAGTTCCGTCACCTCAAAGTTGAAATCCCTGGTCCGGATATATTCTCCGGCATACACACTGACGGAATACTCGCTTTCGCCCGGATTGAAGATGTACAGAGCAGTGCTGTCGTACTTGTAATAGTCTTTCAGACGTACGGAATAAGGCTTGGCGCCCTTAGTAGTGAAGACAATCTCCAGAAGGTCGTTCTCCAATGTTACAAACTGTCCGTCAGCATCGTGGGAAGTATTCAGCAGGGAATCCTTGTAAATGGTCCGTGATGCGGGAATTGCTGCCTCGGAGAAATTCTGCGCTATGGGCGCCGGAACGACTGCCGACGTGTCTATCTCCCCCGACGCAATCCTTGCGGCAAGTTCAACAGAATCACGATAAGCCTGTTCGGCGGCAAACTTCTGCGCCCTTTTACCCTGATAGAAGGTAAAACCGAACAGAATGGCGGCTATGAGAATGAAGCCGACAATCGAGTTCTTATCCATTAACCGTCTCCTCCTCTGCTTTACGTATCTTCAGTTCAAGTTCCTTCAATTCAGCCTTTGCCGCGGCAATCCTGTCCTCCATCTGCTTGATGAGAGGAGCGGAATTCTTGGATGCGGCGAAGAAACCTATATTGTTCTCGTATGTCTCAATATCCTGCTGAAGAGCGTTGAACTTCCTTATGAGCTCGTCCTTGGGACTGAGCGTCCTTGCACTGCCGCCACGGCGGGCACCGCGTTGCACGAACTGGGGGAATTTCTCTGACATCAATTCCCTGAACGAAGCGGCTATGCCCTCCTTCTCCTTGAACGGGACAAAACCTATGGCATTCCAGCGATCCTGGATTTCCTTCATAAGGTCTTCGGTAGCGTCCTTGATGTCAATTGCCTTGATTTCTTCGAGGAGGGATTTCTTGGCCTTGAGGTTAGCATAGAAATTGTTCTCAGGCTTTGCATTCTTGTCACGCTCGGCAAAGAATTCGTCGCAGGCGGCGCGGAAACGCTTCCACAGCTGCTCGCTCTTCTTGCGTGGCACGGCTCCGATTTCCTTCCACTCCTTCTGAAGAGTGATGAACTGGTCGGCGGTCTTCTTCCATTCCGTGCTGGACTTGAGTTCTTCGGCACGTTCGATTATGGACATCTTTTTCTTCAGATTCTCTTCAAGTTCGCCCTTGAAACCGTTGTAGAACTCGCGCTTGCGGCCATAGAAATCATCGCATGCGGCGCGGAAGCGGTCATATATCTTCTGGTTTTCTTTCTTTGTGGCGAAGCCTATCTTGCGCCATTCGGCCTGAATGTCTTCTATTTCCTTGGAGAACGCATTCCACTCCGAAGAGTTCTTCACTTCGCGTGCGGCAATCTCCTCAACTTTCTCGCAGAGTTTCTCCTTTGCCACGAGGTTTTCAGCCATTTGCCCCTTGAGCTCCTCAAAATGAGCCTGATAGCGCTTGTTAATCACTGCCGTTGCAGCCTTGAAGCGATTCCAGATATCTTCCCTGTATTCCTTGGCAACGGGGCCGAAGTCCTTCCACTGCTCGTGAAGTTTCTGAAGTTCGTTGAATGCGGATACGATATTCTCGTTTTCGGCAAGTTTCTCCGCGGCCTCGCAAAAAGCCTGCTTGACCTCAAGATTCTTCTTGAAATCCAAATCCCGGAGGTCTCTTCCTATCTTGACCACATCGTAGAACTTCTCCACATAGAACTGATATGTGTCATTGATATCTCTATAATTGGTGGCAGGTACCTGCCCGACAGCACGCCAGCGGTCCTGCAATTCGCGGAAAGCCGGGAAATTGACATCTTCCTGACTCTCCACAAGAGCTTTGAGTTCCTCTATGATTGCCTGCTTTTTGATAAGATTCTCGGCCTTCTCGGCATCCTGCTGCCTGATGAACTCATTGCGCTCACGCTTGTAGTCAGCGTAAAGGGACTTGAAGTTTTCCTCCACCTCGTCAAACTTTTCACCGGCTTCTTCGGCCACCTCGGAAGCCTCGGCCTTGAGTTTGATGAGAAGTTTGTAGAACGCGGATTTGATTGATTCAGCCTCTTTGGAACGGGACATACGGTCCTCGCCTTCCATAAGCTGCTTGAAGAGATCTGAGAGTTGTGCAAGGGTTTTGTCCGCAAAATTGACAACTTCCTCAGGAATAAGATTTTCGCCCATAAATTATAGAGTTGATTTACATTATTCTACAAATATAATAATTTTCGGTTATTTTTGCAGACGAAATACACATAAATATGCGAATAGATATTTTAACCGTTGTCCCGGAGCTTCTGGAAAGCCCTTTGAGCCATTCAATTGTGGGCAGAGCCATCAAAAAGGGACTGGTGGAGATAAAAGTACACAACCTCAGGGAATACGGCATAGGGCCAAGGAAAAACGTCGATGACTACTCCTATGGGGGAGATGCCGGTATGGTGATGATGGTGGAGCCGGTATTCAGGATGATGGAGAGTTTGAAATCCGAGAGGCGCTACGACGATGTCATTTACATGTCCCCGGATGGCGAAAGACTCAACCAGGCCATTTCCAACGAATTGAGCCTCAAGGGAAATATCATCATCCTCTGCGGGCATTACAAAGGCATAGACCACAGAATCAGGGAACATCTGATAACGCGGGAGATTTCAGTGGGCGATTATGTGGTGAGCGGAGGAGAGATTCCCGCCGCCCTTCTGGCAGACTCGATAATCAGACTGATACCCGGAGCCCTCACGGATGAAACGTCCGCCCTGAGCGACAGTTTTCAGGACGGACTCCTCTCCCCTCCCGTATATACACGACCAGCAGAATTCAATGGTTGGAAAGTGCCCGACATTCTCTTGAGCGGGGATCCCAAAAAGATACAGACATGGCAGGACGAACAGGCTTTGCAACGCACGAAAGCCCTGAGACCCGAACTTCTTAAAAATTTTTAATAATAAACTCGAACATAATTACAATTTTTTTGATTTTTCTTTGTGAAATAAGAAAACAATTGTATATT
>JAKSKJ010000009.1 GCA_024401795.1 Bacteroidales bacterium
ACGTTCTCGGTTCCGACGGAAAGGCCTGCTAAAAAAAGGGGATGACTATAAAAAAAGCCATCCCCTTTTTTTATTTGAGGGGGCGCTGCCCCCTGATGACCCCCGCGGCTCCTTGCTCCCGCATTTTCTCCTTCGTCGAAAATGCCCGCACCGCCGGGCGCTCTGGGGAGCGCCTTTTTAGAGTCAACTTCTTTACTGCTCGTCAGGCTGGTCGTTGCCTCCACCGTAGTCCGGCTGAGGGCCTCCCTGCTGACCGGCTCCCGGGTTGAATCCGGCACCGGCATTGGGATCGAATCCCTGTCCGCCGGGCTGGCCTGCGCCACCCTGTGCAGCCTTTGCCATATCTTCGGATGCGGCGTGCCATGCGGCTTCCAGATCCGCTGTATATTTCTCGATATCGGCGAGATTCTGATTCTTCACGGCCTCCTTGAGAGGATTCAGGGCAGCCTCGATAGCTGACTTCTTGTCTGCAGGAATCTTGTCACCGTAATCCTTGAGATTCTTCTCGCTCTGGAACACCATAGCGTCCGCATTGTTGATCTTGTCAACGCGCTCCTTCTCAATCTTGTCGGCTTCCTCGTTCGCCTTGGCCTCGTCGCGCATACGCTGGATTTCATCGTCCGAGAGTCCGCTGGAAGCCTCGATGCGGATGTGCTGCTCCTTGCCGGTAGCCTTGTCCTTCGCACTTACGCTGAGGATACCGTTGGTATCGATGTCGAAGCTCACTTCAATCTGAGGTATTCCACGGGGAGCGGGTGCGATGCCGTCGAGATGGAAGACTCCGATCTGTTTGTTGTCCTTGGCCATCGGACGTTCTCCCTGAAGAACGCGGATCTCAACTGAAGGCTGGTTGTCAGCTGCCGTGGAGAATACCTGATCCTTGTGGACGGGGATGGTGGTATTGGACTCGATGAGTTTTGTCATCACTCCGCCGAGTGTCTCGATTCCGAGAGAAAGAGGAGTAACGTCAAGAAGGAGGACATCCTTCACGTCACCGGCAAGCACACCACCCTGGATTGCGGCGCCGATGGCAACCACCTCGTCGGGGTTGACGCTCTTGTTGGGCTCCTTGCCGAAGAACTGCTTCACCATCTCCTGGACCTTGGGGATACGTGTGGAACCTCCCACAAGAAGCACCTCGTCAATCTGGGATGCACTCAGTTTTGCATCCTCGAGAGCCTTGCGGCAAGGTTCGATGCTGCGGCGGAAGAGATCGTCACACAGGGCTTCGAACTTGGCGCGGGTGAGGGTCTTCACAAGGTGCTTGGGCATTCCGTCAACTGCGGTGATATAAGGCAGGTTGATTTCTGCGCTGGCGGCGTTGGAAAGTTCTATCTTTGCCTTCTCGGCAGCCTCCTTGAGCCTCTGGAGAGCCATAGGGTCCTTCTTGAGGTCGAGCCCGCCGTTCTCGGATGCAAATTCGCCTGCAAGCCAGTCGATGATAGCCTGGTCGAAGTCGTCACCTCCAAGGTGAGTGTCACCGTTGGTTGACTTTACTTCGAATACACCATCTCCGAGTTCGAGAATCGAAATATCGAAAGTACCGCCGCCAAGGTCATAGACGGCGACCTTCATATTCTTGTTCTTCTTGTCGAGTCCGTATGCGAGAGCGGCCGCAGTAGGCTCGTTGATGATACGCTTCACGTCAAGTCCGGCAATCTTACCGGCTTCCTTGGTAGCCTGGCGCTGCGAGTCGCTGAAATATGCGGGCACGGTGATGACGGCCTCGGTGATGTCCTGACGGAGATAATCCTCGGCGATTTTCTTCATCTTCTGAAGAATGATGGCGGAAATCTCCTGAGGAGAATAGAGTTTGCCGTTGATGTCAACGCGCGGGGTGTTGTTCTCCCCACGGGCCACCTTATACGGCACGCGGCTTACTTCCCTGCTCACCTGATCGTAGGTCTCACCCATAAATCTCTTGATGGAGAAAATGGTGTTTGCAGGATTGGTGATTGCCTGACGCTTGGCCGGATTGCCGACCTTACGCTCACCGCCATCGGTGAATGCTACTACTGACGGAGTGGTGCGTGCACCTTCGTCGTTGATGATAACGGTAGGCTGGTTGCCTTCCATAACGGACACACAGGAGTTTGTGGTTCCGAGGTCAATTCCGATAATCTTTCCCATATTCTTGTTGTTTTATCATTAATCTGTCAATGTCACATCCGGTGACATCAGGCATACAGCCAAAGCTATGCCACTCGCATTTTCCTGACAAATTGGCAGAAACAGCTGGCCGGACTTCCCGAATCACGGCTTTTTTGCTATTTTTGTCAGACAAAACATTGCGGTATGTACAGGAAACTGTCGGAAGAAGAATTCAGCGGACTGCAGCAGAGGATTGTGTATGAAGACAATCATCTGCTTGTCGTAAACAAGAAAAGCGGGGAGATAACCCAGGGGGACAAGACCGGAGATGAATGCCTTGCGGAAACCTACAAGGCTTTCATAGCACAAAGGGACGGGAAACCCGGGCAGGTGTTTCTGGGAATCCCCCACAGACTTGACAGACCGGTGTGCGGGCTCGTCATCCTGACAAAGACCTCCAAAGCGCTGGAGAGGATGTGCGAAATGTTCCGCAACGGAGACGTGCACAAGACATACTGGGCCCTGTGCTGCGGGAAGCCCTCCAATCCCGAGGGAGTGCTGGAGGACTGGATAGTCCGGAACGAGAAGCAGAACAAGAGTTATATCGTAAAGCGTCCGGGAGGCAACGTGACCGAAGCAAAACTGGCCCGGCTGAAATACAAATATCTCAGGAGCACTGAAAGGTATCATCTCCTTGAGGTGGAACTTATGACAGGACGTCATCACCAGATCCGCTGCCAGCTCAGCCATATAGGATGCCCCGTCAAGGGAGACCTCAAATATGGCGCACCCCGTTCAAATCCCGATGGAGGTATTTGCCTGCAGTCCCACGCCGTGACATTTCAGCATCCTGTAAGGAAAACGGACATCAGCCTTTCCGCAGACGTTCCCGGGAGCTGGAAAGGAATCAATTCCTGATGCAATTCCTGCTGAAAGAGCCGGGGGTGTCATTCATATTTGCCCGGAAGGCCACGGTATAGGTTACAGTGGAATGGAAGCCGCTCATCTGGGCAAGTTCCATAACTGAAAGGCGCGGGTCCTTCTTTATGAGTTCGACGGAATACATGACCCTGTAGTAATTCACGAACTGCTTGAAATTCCGCCCGGAATAATAATTCACGACTTTTGACAAGTAGGTTTTGTTGGACAACATCATCCTGGCGCATTTCCCAAGGTCGAAATTGTCATCCAGATATGGTTTCTTCTCCTCCATACAGGCAACGATTCTGGAGTATAACGCACTCATCCTGTAATCTTCGTCGCAGAGGGCCATCACGTTCGTCCTCAAATTTCCCCTGATTATATTCCTTAAACATTCCTCTCTGGTCCGGCGCAGAACTATGAGACGTCCGGAACGGACGGAATAGTACTGGACAGCAAGCATAAGCGCCAGGAGCATCACAGTTATCCATCCCGGACATATTGAACAGCAATGGCCAAGAGTCATTACCGCAGCCGCCCTGATGAGCAGAATCAGCTCCTCCACACGGCTGACAGGGGCATCGTTTCTGAAAAGAACACGGAAATTGTCCGACATCCGCACTGCTCTCCATATCAGGTTGAACATCAGCACCACGGACGCGAAGATGACAGAAGGGACTTTCTGCCACAGGAGCTCCGCCAACATCACAAGGCCGAACATCAATGCGGACCACACCAGAGCCGGCCCGGATTTCTCATCGGACAGAGGATACAGGAGAAGAATGAAATTACCGGTCAGAAAAGCCGATGTCAGATTCCGGACAGCCACCGTCCCCGAAACACAGAAGTGAGGGACAAGAAAAAATAAAGGCACCGACAACACGGCCCCGAGCCGCGTCATCTTGCGAAAAGAAATTTTTGTCTTCATAAATTGATAAATTTGACGAAGATAAAATTAAACCACCGCCAGGCTCCGTCCCCGGCAGTGGTTTATTTTCAAAAATTTCCAAAATCGAATAAATTATTTCTTTCGTCCGGACTTGATAATGTCAAAACCCTTACCGTACACGCCCGTAACCGAGGAGACGGAAAGAAAAGCATCCGGATCGATGGATTTCACGTACTTCAGAAGAATGTTGAGATCCGTCTTTCTGGTTATCACCATAAGAACCTCGGTAGTCTCCTTCGTGTACCAACCCTTTCCGTCCAGCACCGTGACTCCGCGATGCATCTCGGCCGAGATGGTATCCGCAATCTCTGCATATTTCTTGGAAAGGATGAAAAGTTGTACGGACTGCCTGGAACCTGAAAGATAAAGGTCGAGCACCGTGCTTACCACCACCACGTATATGAAACCATATACGACAGTGGTTATCTTCTCCGTGAAAGGAACAAGTTCTCCGGCCTGGGTATATGAGGGGACGAGCAGAGACGACAGGATGATGAACGTATCCATCCACAATATCATTCTTCCGGGCGACACGTTCCTGTACTTGTTGACAATCAGGGCGATGATGTCGGTACCGCCCGTGCTGCCGCCCTGACTGAATGTGATCCCCATACTGATGCCCACAAGAATGGCGCCCATAAGGGTGCTCATCAGTTTTCCGTTCTCGATGGCGAGTTTCTGGATAATATCCGCAGGTATCAGCGTTTGACCTATGTTGAGTCCGACAGATGCCAGGACAATCGCGAACACGGTCTTGCCTCCGAACGACTTGCCAAGAATGAAAAATGCCAGAACAAGAAGAATTGCATTCAGAGTAAAATACGTACTTCCTATTTTAACGGCTCCCCCGGTTGCATACTGCACTATGGAGGCGATACCGGTCACTCCGCCGCCAATCAGGTTGTTCGGCACAAGAAATATGTTCCATCCCAGGACATACATCGCGATACCTATCATTATCCCTATGTATTCCTTGATTTTAATCAGCAAAGATTTTCCTTTCAATGGCATCTCAGTTTTTCTTTATTCTTTTTATTCCAGTTTTCATCTCTTCGAATCCCTCGCCATAGACATTGTTGGTCGCGGAGACCGACATAAATGCCTTGGGATCGATTTCCTTTATGCATTTTGACAGCATAGGAAGCTGCTTTCTGTTTATGAGTATAAGAAGTACGTTCCTGTCCTTCCCGGTGTACCAACCCTGAGCCTTGAGCACCGTCACCCCGCGATCCATAACATTGATTATATAATCGGCAATCTTTTCATATTTGTCCGAGAATACCAACAACTGGAAGGATGAGCGCTTTCCGCCTACGACGAAATCAATCATCATAGAGAAAGTCACGAGTTCCTCAAGGCCGTAGCACATATCCGAGAAACTCTTGTCCGGAAGCAGGAGAAGCATTGAACAAACCACCAGATCTGACACCAAAAAGACAGAACCGAGAGATATCGGCCAGTACTTGTTAATTATCAATGCGATAATGTCGGTACCGCCCGTGCTGCCCCCATATCTGATGACAAGTCCTATGCCCAATGCTTCGAAAAATCCGGCAATTATAGGAATCAGAACTCTCTCCTGAACGAAGAAGAATTCTCCCGGAATACAGTGCAGGGAAACAATCCCGCCCAGTATCTGCATCGCCGCCGAGGACATCACTATACAGTATATGGTCTTGAAGCCGAACCCTATGCCGAAAGCCAGCACTGCCAATATTATCAACAGGGCATTGATGACGAAATAGGAATACTGCGCCTGAATCAGCCCGCCGGTTGCGAACTGAATGATGGTGCAAAGTCCCATCATTCCGCCGGCGGACATCCCGTTAGGAATCATAAAGCACTCCCAACAGACTGCAAAAGAAAAACAGGCCAGGGTGAGAATCAGATAATCCCGGACAACAGCAGTGGTTCTTCTTGTGTTCAGCGTCATTTCACTACAATGTTTATGATTCTCCCAGGCACGACTATCACCTTGACGATTGTCTGGGAGCCGACGTATCTGTCTGTCTGTTCAAGGCCGCGGACATAAGCCTCTACCTCAGCGGGGGTCGCGCTCTTGGGCATATCGATGCTGAATCTGGTCCTGCCGTTGAACGAAACGGGATAGGTACAGTTGTCTTCCGCCACATAAGAACTCTCGAACTCGGGGAAACTCGCAAATGCCACACTTTCCTGATGCCCCAGACGACTCCACAACTCCTCCGAAATATGGGGAGCGAAAGGACTCAGAAGGATGACAAGCGGTTCGAGAATCTCCCTTGTACAACACTTCAGGGCAGTCAGTTCATTGACTGCAATCATAAACGCGCTGATTGTGGTATTGAACGAGAACGCCTCGATGTCCTCCTGTTCTTTTCTGATCAGCTTGTGGAGCGACTTGAGTTCCTCCGCGGATGCCTTTTCGTCGGTGACCAGGAACCGGTCCCGGTCATAGAACAGCCTCCAGAACTTCTTGAGAAAACGGTTCACGCCGTCTATGCCCTTGGTATCCCAGGGCTTGCTCTGTTCGATGGGGCCGAGGAACATCTCATACAGTCTTAGAGTGTCGGCTCCATATGTGTCACAGACCACGTCGGGATTGACCACATTGTACATACTCTTGCTCATCTTCTCGACCGCCCAGCCGCATACATATTCCCCATTTTCAAGAATGAATTCCGCTTCGGCGAACTCCGGTCTCCAGGCTTTGAAAGCCTCAAGATCAAGCCTGTCATTGTGTACGATATTGATATCCACGTGAATCTCCGTAGTCTCGTACTGCTTCCGCAATCCGGCGGAAACGAAAGTGTTGGTACCGACAACCCTGTAAACGAAATTGGAGCGGCCCTGTATCATTCCCTGGTTTATCAGTTTGCGGAACGGTTCGTCCTCACACACATAGCCGAGATCGAAAAGGAACTTGTTCCAGAAACGCGAATAAATCAGATGCCCTGTGGCGTGTTCCGTTCCCCCTATGTAAAGGTCAACGTTTCTCCAGTAAGCGTCAGCTTCCCCGGACACAAGCGCTTCCCCGTTGTGCGGATCCATATAGCGCAGATAATAGGCACTCGACCCGGCAAATCCGGGCATCGTGCTGGTTTCGAGCGGATATCCTTTGTAGGTCCAATCCTTCGCACGGGCCAGAGGGGCTTCTCCGGTGGGCTTGTAGGAATCGATTTCAGGGAGTCTCAAAGGCAGTTCCTCCTCCGGCACCGGACAGGCAATACCGTCCTTGTAATAAATGGGGAACGGCTCACCCCAATATCTCTGACGGGAGAAGATGGCATCGCGAAGGCGGTAATTGGTCTTGCGCCTTCCGAGGCCCTTTTCCTCCACATAATCCTTTGCGGCCTCCATTGCCTCCTTCACGTCCATTCCGTTCAGGAATCCGGAATTGCACATCTTGCCCTCCTTGGCATCAAAGCTCTGTGTGCTCACGTCGCAGCCCTCAATAATGGGAACAATGGGAAGATTGAATTTCCTTGCAAATGCGTAGTCGCGGCTGTCGTGAGCCGGAACTGCCATTATCGCACCGGTTCCGTAGCCGGCAAGCACATATTCGGATATCCAGACAGGGATTCGGTCCCCGGTGAGCGGGTTAATGCCGTATGCCCCGGAGAACACTCCGGTAACCGTCTTTGTCTCGGCTATTCTCTCTCTCTCCGTCTTTTTCTTCACTTCACGGATATAAGCCTCAACGGCATCTTTCTGAGAGGAGGAAGTCAGTTCCAGGGCAAGGTCGCTTTCAGGGGCAATCACCATGAACGTCACTCCGAATATGGTATCCACACGCGTGGTAAAAATGGTCACAGGCTTGGTTCTGCCGTCACATTCGGTGTTGAAAACAATCTCCGTTCCATCAGACTTGCCTATCCAGTTGCGCTGCATCTCTTTCAGCGAATCCGTCCAGTCCAGTTTGTCCAGGGAGTTCAGGAGTCGACCGGCATAAGCCGATACGCGAAGCTGCCACTGGGTCATTTTCTTCTGCTCCACGGGGAATCCGCCGCGTACGCTCAGACCGTCCTTCACCTCGTCATTGGCCAGCACGGTTCCAAGTCCCTCACACCAGTTGACAGACGTCTCACCCTGATATGCAATGCGATAGCGCATCAGTATCTCAGATTTCTCCTTTTCGGATGCAGACTTCCACATTTCGGGAGTCACGTCTTCGTAACCCGTCTTCTCAATGCGGGCTACAAGTTCTTCAATGGGCCTCGCCTTTTCCTGCTCAGGGTCATACCAGCTGGAGAACATCTTGAGGAACGCCCACTGCGTCCACTTGTAGAATTCGGGGTCACAGGTACGTACTTCGCGATCCCAATCATAAGAAAATCCGATACGATCCAACTGCTGACGGTATCTGGCGACGTTCTCCGTGGTTGTCTTCTCCGGATGCTGTCCCGTCTGGATGGCATACTGCTCCGCGGGAAGTCCGAAGGCATCGTAGCCCATAGGATGGAGGACATTAAAGCCCTTCAGTCTCTTGTAGCGCGAGAAAATGTCGCTGGCTATATATCCGAGGGGATGTCCCACGTGAAGTCCCGCACCGGACGGGTAAGGGAACATATCCAGCACGTAATATTTAGGTTTTGAGCTGTCTTCAAACGCCTTGAACGTCCTGTTGGCGGCCCAATACTCCTGCCACTTCTTTTCAATTGAACGAAAATCGTATTCCATAGCTGCTATCTGTTTCTTTTCAGTCTGAATTCTATATACATCGACACCGCCGACTTGACTTTTTTACCCATCCTTCTGGCGGGTTTCCAGTCCGGAGAAGCGCTGACCACCTTCACAGCCTCGGCATCCAGAAGCGGATCCACACCCCGGGCAACCCTGACATTGCCTACCTTGCCTTTCTCGTCAATCACGAAATTTACAAGGACTTTGCCCTGTATCCCGTTTTCAACGGCTTCCCTGGGATATTTGAGATACACATACACCCATTTCTTCAGGAAAACGGTCGGATCCGAACTGCCAAGGAAAGTGGGGGGAACGTCACAGTCACCGTAAGCATACACGTCACTATCATTCCACTCCTGCCGCTTCTTCTCTGCCGTGACCTCAAAATCCGGTTTGGGTCCATTGACCAGAGACAGGCAGAAATTGTAAAGATATTCCCTTATTCTCTCCATCCAGTCATATTCCACGATGGAGGCCACATCCTTTTCCGTGTTATATTCGGGATACATTCCCGTCGTGAAAAATACGGAGGGAATTTCTTTCTGATAGAAGGACCGGTGGTCGGAACGGACAGGTTCCATCGACACAATATCAGGTATTACCGGCTGCAAAGTGCCGCCGACTGCGGAAAGGATGTTGTTCAGGTCCGGATTGGATGCCGTATAGGCATAGAAACCGCGGCTCCCGGTGCCCAACATATCCAGATTCACCATCGCATCGATATCTTCAACGTACTTGAAACTTCTGTTCAGGAAATACCAGGAGCCTGCATTTTCCCATTCCGAAGCCCCGAAGGCGACAAAGATTACCGTACGCTTGAGAAGCACCCGGTTAGTGCTCAGCATCCCGGCCAGCTGCATCATCATAGCCAGACCGGAGGCATTGCCGTTGGCACCGTAGAAAATCCTGTTCACACTCTCCCCGTCAATGCTGATGATTCCGGATCCCAGATTGTCCATTCTGGCGCCTATGACTATGTATTTGTCTTTCATCTCCCTGTCATACCCGGGCACGACCGCGACGACGTTCCTTGAAGTAAGGGTGTCACCATTCTCCTTCCTGATGCCGAACAAATCGCCATCCTTTCCGGACAGGATATCAAGCCCGTATGATTCAAACACTCCGGTTATGTATTCCGCCGCGGCCTGTTCACCCTCAGATCCGGCCTCCCTTCCCTCCAGTGCCGCAGAAGAAAGATATCCCACCTGCTCCTTGACGGAAGCGACCGTATCGCTGTCGTATAACTCCGAATACTCCCTGTACTGTCCTAAGACCGTCACGGGGAGGAATAAAAGAAGAACGGAGAAAAATCTATTTCTTGGCAAGCACCCAGACATCAGGCGGGCAGAAATCTTCCTTCAACACTTTCTTCAATGCCTTGTACACGGCGGAAACGTCATCCGACGGGCTCACGAAAACGCTGGCGTTACCGTTCCTGTACGGATATTTGAGCACTTCATACCCTGCATTTTTCGCTCTCAGGGTCAGGTTCTCCGCATTCTCCGGCTCCACGAACGTGCCAATCACTATGCAATACCCGAATTTGAGTTCCTTCGCCAGAGTATGTGAAATTATCTGTGCCGGAACGATGCTCACTCCGCACTTCATGATGGAATCCACATAAGCCGACGCATCAGCTACAGTCCTGTTTGCAAGTGCGATGGAATCCTCTCTCGCTTTCGCGATGCGGTTTTCCATCTCCATCAGGATCTTCTTCTCCGCAATTTCAGCAGACGTGGGACGTCCAACCAGCGACCGGAGAAAATCGCACCCGCTTACTGTCACAACCAGTGAAACAAGCAGGATGGTTTTAAGTATTGTGCTATTCTTTTTCATACAATCGGCAAATTTACAAAAAATTAGGTATATATTTGCAGAAATGCTGACCAGAAAAACCATCAAATTGAACACAAAGGACCCTGTCGAGATACTGGGGCCCGGAAATCGTATTCTCAACGAGTTCTGTTCGTATTATCCCGGGCTCAAAGTCACCGACAAAGGACTGGATATAGTTCTTGAAGGAGAGGCGGACCAGATAGAGGACTTTCAGGTCAGATTCGCCCGCCTGATTGAGGTCAGGCACAGCAAGATGAACCTTACGGTCTATGACGTGCAGAACCTTTTTGATGCGGAAACGTCTCCGGAGACCTTCAGGCAGAGCGGCAATGCCGTCATAGTCCATACCACCGAAGGGAAACCCATACGGGCGCGCAACCACAATCAGGAAGAGATGGTCAAAGCCTACTTCAACAATGATCTTGTGTTCGCCGTCGGCCCCGCCGGAACGGGAAAGACTTACATTGCCATCGCACTTGCGGTACGGGCATTGAAAAACAGGGAGATAAAGAGAATTATCCTAACCAGACCGGCCGTCGAAGCGGGCGAAAGACTGGGTTTCCTTCCCGGAGACTTGAAAGACAAGCTTGACCCCTATCTCCAGCCCCTGTACGATGCCCTTGGAGATATGATACCTTCGCGCAAACTGCAGGAATTCATAGAAAACGGAACTATCCAGATAGCGCCTCTGGCATATATGAGAGGGCGCACGCTCGACAGAGCCTGCGTCATTCTTGACGAGGCGCAGAACACCAACCGCGGGCAGCTGAAGATGTTCCTGACCAGAATGGGCACCAATGCCAAATTCATAGTCACCGGCGATGCCACTCAGATTGACCTCCCGCACAAGGAGGATTCCGGCCTGCTGGCAGGCATCAGGCTGCTGGAAAACATAAAAGGTGTCGCAACAATTTTCTTCAGCGAAGAAGACATCGTGCGACACCCTCTGGTATCAAAGATTGTCAAGGCCTTCGGAGCCTGATTCCACTATTCTGCGGCGGCTGCGGCGTATTTGTCGTATTTCTGCTGGAATTCATCACTCTCCGTACGGAAACGGAAGCAGGCGTTTTTGAGGTATTCGCTCACAGTCCTCTTTATCTCGGGATCGGATGAAAGTTCGTAGGCTTTCTCGAACGGTTCGATGCAACCCTTGAGGGTTTCCTCGAATTTCTTTGAAAGTTCGTTCCACTTGGCATCGTCCATTTCCTTTGATGCAAGTTCCTGATACTCTATGGCCTTCTCGTAGAACATTATGCCCTTGCCGATATAACCCCAGTTATATGCGGGATCTATCTCAAAGCACTTGTCGTAGGCGGCGGAAGCGGCTTCAATATTGCCGAGATTCTTATGGGCGTTTCCTTCCACATAATAGAGGGAAGCGTTCTTGGGATCGTTCTTCTTTGCCTTGTCAAGAAGGGAGAAAAGTTCGTCAGCGCCCTGACCGACTTTGACATAGTAGTTGATAAGTCCTATGAGAATGCTCTGGCTCTGAGGGAACATTTCGAAACCCTGCTGAAGAATGGCCTTGCAACCATCAGTGTCATTCTGCCTGTCGGCGATTTCGGAAAGTTTATAGAACACTTCCCCGTCAGTTCCGTAATATTTGTTGTCGAGACTCCTGTTGAAGAAGGTCTTGGCGCGGTCGAGGTTTCCAGCCATAAATGCGGTAAGTCCGGCATTGTACACGGCATTGGTGTCAATTCCGCATACAGGAGCTGTAGCAAGAGCATCGGCAGCCTTTTCAAAACATACGGAAGCCCCTGCAATGTTCCCTAGGGAATACTTTGTGAGAGCTTCGGAATTGAGCTTTTCATTGACAGTCTTGATGGCGGCAGTCAAATCCTTGACGGTTTTTGCGCCGTTGTCGAGTTCATAGGCCTTTGAAAAAGCTTCGATGGCCATAGTCAACGCATTTTCCTCTATGGGCTTTGTAACTTCAATGACAGCCACCTGTCCGTTGGCATTGAAATACAGGTTCTTGTCGGCAAAAACTTTCTTGGTGAAGGGCACGCCCTCAAGAGTGACGCTCTCTTCGGAAACGGGTTTCTCATTGAAGCCGAGAAGTTGCATTTCCTGCTCACCCATTCCAACGAACAAATCTCCGGCGGGAGCATTGTATGCGTCAATCAGGGCTTGGCCATATTTGACCCAGGTAGCGGCCTTTGTGTTTTTCTTGGGGTTGTTCACCGCCTCTTTTGCATTGGCCAGCGACTTCGTTGCAGCCGGAACACTCTTCACTTCATTCTGGGCATTCGCCGCAAACAATGTCATCAAGGCAATAACAGTAAGTAAAATCTTTTTCATAATCTGCAATTATTAGTTGTTGTTATTCTGTCGCTGTTTCTTCCGTGACCACGGCTTCTCCGTCCGGTTCCTGCTCCTCCTTCGCCACCGGCGATACGGCGGCAATGGTATCGCCCTCTCGGATATTGATGAGTTTCACACCCTGAGTCGCACGTCCCGCCTGCCTGATATCGGTGACGGACATCCTGATGGTAAGACCGGATTTGTTGATAATCATAAGGTCATTGTCCTCCGTCACGCTCTTTATTGCAACAAGCGCGCCGGTCTTCTCCGTTATGTTTATTGTCTTCACGCCCTTGGCTCCGCGTGAGGTCTTTCTGTATTCCTGCACGTCGGTACGTTTGCCATATCCGTGTTCACTCACGACCAGAACAGTGCTTTCTGCCGCATCATCGGCATTGGGATTATAGGAAATGGCCCCGATCACCTCATCTCCCTCGGCGAGGGAAATGCCCCGGACTCCCGCAGAATTCCTGCCCAATGAACGGAGTTCACCCTCGTCAAAACGGCAGCAGCGTCCGCCCCGGGCAGCTATCATAATCTCATGCGTGCCGTCCGTAAGCAAAGCGTCCAGCAGTTCATCCCCTTCACGTATGTTGATGGCAATGATTCCCTTGTTGAAACTGCGGGAATTCGTATAGTCGGCCAAATCCGTCTTCTTAACGACACCCTTCTTGGTTACGAGAGTCACGTACCTGGAGACAGTCGTGTCGGCATTCTTGGGAAGGGGTATGTTGAGATATGTACGAATCTTGTCCTCCGAACTTATTGCAAGCAGATTCTGGACTGCACGTCCCTTGGACGTTCTCGTGCCCTCCGGAAGTTCATAGACCTTCTTGCAATACCTCACGCCCTTGTCGGTGAAGAACATCATCACAGAATGCATATTGGCCACATAGATGTGCTCTATGAAGTCCTCATCCCTCGTAGCGCTGGCCTTCCTGCCCACGCCTCCGCGGCTCTGTGTGTGGAATTCGGACAGAGGAGTGCGCTTGATATATCCGAGATGCGATATGGTGATGACCACATCCTCGTCGGCATAGAAGTCTTCCGGATTGAATTCCTCTTCGCTCATGGTAATCTGAGTGCGCCTGGCATCTCCGTATTTCTCCTTCATCGCCACGGTTTCCGACTTGACGATGGCCAGCTGTTCGGCCTCGCTGGCAAGAATCTCGTTGCAACGGGCTATGAATTTTTCCAGTTCCTCATACTCGGCCTGAAGTTTATCCTTCTCCATTCCGGTGAGTTGCTTCAGCCTCATCTCAACAATCGCCGTAGCCTGGATATCATCGAAACCGAAGCTTTCCATAAGTTCGGCCTTCGCGTCATCTATGGTCTTGGAGCGCTTTATAATGGCTATGATTTCGTCAATGACATCGATAGCCTTGAGCAGGCCCTCCAGTATATGGGCTCTCTTCAGGGCCTTTTCCAGTTCGAACTTCGTCCTGCGTACGACAACTTCGTGGCGGAAACCCACGAATTCGGATATCATTTCCTTGAGAGACAGGGTACGCGGACGTCCGCCCACAAGAGCAACGTTGTTGATGGCAAAGCTCGACTGGAGTGCCGTATATTTGAAAAGCGTGTTCAGAACCACATTGGCATTCGCGTCTTTCTTGACCACGAATTCAATCCTGATGCCCTCGCGGCTGGTCAGTTCCTTTATGTCGGAGATGCCTTCTATCTTCTTTTCCTCAATCATCTCTCCGATACGCTTGATCATGTCGCTCTTGTTGACCATATAGGGAATCTCCGAGACAACAATGATTTCCCTTCCGGCCTCGGTTTCTTCAATCTCGGTCTTGGCGCGCACGACCACGCGTCCCCTTCCGGTATTGTATGCGTCAATGATTCCCTGACGGCCCATAATGATGCCTCCCGTCGGGAAGTCAGGCCCCTGAACATACTGCATCAGGCCCTCCGTATCTATCTCGGGATTGTCTATGTATGCACAGATGGCATCACAGCACTCCGCAAGGTTATGGGGGGCCATATTGGTAGCCATACCCACGGCGATGCCGGAAGAGCCGTTGAGCAGGAGGAGAGGGAGTTTCGTGGGCAGCACAGTAGGCTCCTCCAGGGAGTCGTCGAAGTTGAGAGCCATATCCACGGTATTCTTGTCAAGATCACCCAGCACGTCCTCCGCCATTTTGGCAAGTTTCGCCTCCGTATATCGCATTGCCGCAACGGGATCCCCGTCCATACTACCGAAGTTTCCCTGACCCCACACCAGTGGATAACGCTGATTCCAGTCCTGGGCCAATCTGGCCATAGCGTCATAAACGCTGGAATCTCCGTGCGGATGGAACTTTCCGAGAACCTCACCCACGATACGGGCGGATTTCTTTGTCTGTCCTCCATAATTGAGGCCCAGTCCGTCCATTCCGAACAGCACCCTTCTCTGCACGGGTTTCAAACCGTCCCTGGCATCGGGAAGCGCCCGGGACACAATGACGGACATCGAGTAGTCGATGTACGCAGTGCGCATCTCGTGATCAATCTCCACCGGCTCGATAATGCCGTGCATCACTTCATTTTCTTTAACCTCACTTTCCATATAGAACACATATTGTCATAGTATGCAAATATACTAAAATAATTCCGATTTTTTGTTATTTTTGTCACAATAATGATGGTATGGAAATCAGGCTTTCACAGAGATTGAACGACATCCTCGAGTACGCGCGGGAGGAAGCGATGCGCACGGGTTGCCACGCCATTTCCGCCGACCACCTGACACTCGGAATCTTACGGGACAAAGACAACGATGCCTGCCGCGCACTTGCAGAACTCGGCGCCGACCTGTCCGAGCTGAAACGCTTCATCGACGCCGGATTCCGGGACAACGGCATAGTGCCTTTCGGGGACAGCGACCGTATGTCCGTGGCCAGAAGCGCCCGGAACGCAATAAATCTGGCCGCAATGGAAGCCTTGAAATGCGGACAGGTAGAACTGTCGCCCTCACACCTTATCCTCGCCATCAGCCGCCTGCGCGACAATGACGGGAGCAGATTTCTTGAAGAATCGGGCATCAGCACGGAACTTCTGGCCGACTTCCTGAAACGGAAAGGCCTTCTGCTCAATTCAATCCGGACGGTAACCCCTTCCCCGCAAGATTTCACCCACATCATCAATATCCCCAACGTCAACACAAAAACCTTAAGCTGATGAAAAGAATCGCCTTGACACTTGTTTCCCTCCTCGTGGCTCTCCACGGGTCCGCCAAATCCCTTCCCGCATCCGATGCGACCTACCTCTTCGCCCAGAGAGACAGTTGCGACCTCTATTTGGACGTGTACGAGCCCTCCGGGAAAGCCAGGGCCTCCGTCATCTTCGTATTCGGTGGAGGATTCATCACAGGCTCAAGGGACAGCAAGGAGGCCCGTGAATGGTTCGGGGAACTTATCGCAAACGGGTATCGGGTAATATCCATCGATTACAGGCTCGGCCTCAAGGGTTTTCACGGGGCGGGCCTCAACCGGAGATTCATAGAGGCCACGCGCAACGCCATCGACATGGCCGTGGAAGACTTGTTCAGCGCAACCGCATTCATAATAGAGAATTCGGCTGAAATAGGCATCGATCCCTCATCCCTCGTGGTCAGCGGCTCGTCGGCCGGGGCGATTACGGCAATGCAGGCGGAATGGGAGATATGCAACGGAGGCGAACTGGCCGGGATTCTGCCGGAAGACTTCAACTATGCCGGAGTGATTTCATTCTCCGGAGCATTGTACAACTACGAGGGCGGCCCCGTCTATGCGAAGGAACCCTGCCCTACGCTGATGTTCCACGGTACGGAGGACAAAATTGTCCCCTATGACAGAATCAAGATGGGCAAACTGTATTTCGGGGGCTCCAAATCGCTCGCCACCGCCTTCCAGAAGAACGGATTCAACTACAACATATACAGATTCAAAGGCAACGACCACGGAATTGCCGGCTCAATGATGCGCAATATCAACGAGGAACTGAGATTCCTTGAGACCAATGTCCTTAAGGGAGAAAAAAGAATAATTGACGCAACGGTTTCCGACCCCGGGCTCAAAAACAGCGACCTTGCATCGGGAGGGTTCGCGAGCCTTTACGACTAGAGCTTTCTGAAAGCCAGACAGGCATTGTGCCCTCCGAACCCGAAGGAATTGCTCACGGCCAGCGTAATATCGGCCTTCACAGCCTTGTTGGGAGTGTAATCCAAATCACATTCGGGGTCGGGAGCATCCAGATTGATTGTGGGAGGAATCACTCCTTCATTCAGAGCCATTACCGACGCTATCGCCTCGGCCGCACCGGTCGCACCCAGCATATGCGAATGCATTGACTTGGTTGAACTTATGCGACATTTGCGGACATAGTCACCAAACGCAATTTTACAAGCTTTCGTCTCAGCCACGTCATTCATGAGCGTGCCCGTTCCGTGAGCATTGACATACACCTTGTCGCATTCACTGTCGAAGGATGCTTCCCTGAGGGCCATACTGATACATTCCGCCTGAGTCTCAGCCTCAGGCCTCGGAGCGGTCGCGTGAAAAGCATCACAGGTAGTCCCGTACCCGACCAGCTCCGCATAAATCCGGGCTCCGCGCGCTCTGGCGTGCTCATATTCCTCAAGGATAAGGACAGCCGCCCCGTCACCCATCACGAAACCTCCGCGGTTGGCGTTGAAAGGGAGCGAGGCGTATTTGGGATTTTCCGCCCTCGTAAGGGCGCGGCAGTTGGCAAAAGCGGCAATTCCAATAGGGATTGTGCAGGCTTCAGTTCCTCCTGCAATCACGGCATCCGCATATCCGTGCCGTATTATGCGGCAGGCTTCTCCCAAAGTATGGGCGGATGTGGCGCAGGCCGTGGCTATATCGAGGCAGGACCCTCTGGCGCCGAATTTTATTGCGACCTGGGCTCCTGCCATATTCCCTATCATAGTCGGGATGAAGCCGGGCGACACCCACTGTCCGGAAGGGTCGTCAGCCATCTTGTTGCACTCACGGAAAATGGACTGGAATCCCCCGACTCCGGAACCGATGTAAACGGAAAGACGATACGGATCGATATTCTCACCTGCCGTCAGACCCGATTCCGACATCGCCTGCCAGGCCGCCGCCATAGCATAGACGGCAAACGGATCCTGCTTGCGGACGAAAGGCTTGTCCATACCGTACTCGAGAGGATCGAAATTCCTCACCTTGCCACCTATTCTGACGGGCAAAGCCTCTGTAGGAAACTCTGTGATATAGTCGATTCCACAGACTCCGTTCACAAGATTATTCCAGAAATCCCTGACATTGTTGCCCAGACAGGACACAATTCCGAGACCGGTAACTACAACCCTTTTGTTCATAACGCCTTTTCAACTTGCCGCAAAGATAACAAAATTTTTTCCTATATTTGTTTTCTTTAAGAAAGTAATGTGATATGTCTCTTTACGACAAAGTGCCCGACTACCTTCTCGGGAAAAGTCAACTGGTTGCGACAGTACTTGCCGCGGCACTTTTCTCACTTGTCTTTCTGGTCATTTCCATCCCCTTCTCAGACAACGCCTGGTTCAGACTGGGGGCCAACGAGGCTTTCGGATACACCGTCGTGTTCTTTATGATTGCCCTCGGGGTCGTCGTGTGCAGCAAAACCGTCCTGTACAGGTCCAGATACTCTCTCAATCTCACCTTTCTCAACTACGTCGGATGGAACATCGGCGAGATACTGATAATCTGCCTGCTCTATACCTTCTTCACAATCGAAGGCGACCTCTATGGAATCATAAACATAGAAAACCAGGGATTCGTGAAGATTTTCTTCGGGGCTCTTGTCTATATCATCACTTCTCTCGGTGTCCCCTACGTCGTCGCCGGGCAATATTTTGCCATCAACGACAAGAACAACACCATCAGGCTGATGAATATGAGCAATGTGGTAGGAGACATAAGCGTTACACCTCAGGAAGAAAAGCGCATCACACTGTTCGACAACAACGGCGTGCTCAAATTCTCCATCAATTCGTCCAACCTGTATTTCATAGAATCCGACGACAACTACATCCAGGTCTGGTACAGGGACAAATCCGGAGAATTCAAGCAGTATATGCTCCGCTGCAAACTCAAGACGATAGAGGAGAGTTTCACGGACAGCGATCTCGTGAGGTGCCACCGGAAATATATCGTAAACATATCCAGAATAAGCACGCTCTCGGCCGAAAAAGATGGCTATTACATAGATGTGGACATTCCTTCGGCAGGACGGATTCCCGTCTCCAAGACTTACGAGGAGACTGTTCTTTCACGATTCAATTCAAGATAACGTTATGTGGCAGAGAGTCCAGACACTGTATCTTCTGATTTCGACCGCACTGATTGCGTCGATGTTCTTTTCCGACAAGGCCGAGGGCATACGGTACATTGAATATGTACCCTACCTTATATTGCTCATAATCATCACGCTGCTCAACGTGATAGCACTTACCACATACAGATTCCGGATTCTCCAGTTCAGGACGGCGATACTCGTATCCCTCATCAACCTGGCATTCCAGGCCTGGCTTGCCGTCGATTACTTTGCCGAATCGGAACTGGTGTTCAGATTCACCGCCATATTCCCTCTCGTTGCCGTCATTCTCAACGTCCTGGCCGCAAGGGGAATCTGGGCCGATGAACTTATGGTAAGGAGCGCAGGCAGATTGAGAGCCGCAAAGAGAAAACAAAACAACACGAAATGAGAATAGCGGAATCAGAACTTATAATCAATTCAGACGGATCGGCGTTCCACATTCACATCCGTCCGGAACAGCTTGCCGACACAGTGATTCTGGTCGGAGATCCGGGAAGAACCGCGATGGTTTCATCGTTTTTCGAAAGCATTGAATGCGACGGCGCCTCCCGCGAATTTTCCTGGGCTACGGGGTATTATCACGGCGAAAGGATTACGGTCCTGTCAACCGGCATAGGCACGGACAACATCGACATAGTAATGACCGAGTTGGACGCTCTCGCCAACATCGACTTCAATACTAGGGAGGTGAAGGCCGGACACAGGAGGCTCACCATTCTGAGAATAGGCACAAGCGGAGCAATCAGACCCGAGATTCCTCTCGGCGCATTCATATTCTCGCACATCTCCATAGGATGCGACGGACTTCTCAACTGGTACTCCGACCGCGACTCCGTGGCGCTTGCAGACTTTGAAGAAGCCTTCACCCGTCACACGCATTGGAACAGACGCCTACCGGCACCTTATTTCGTCCGCGCTAGCGAAAAACTCATAAACAAATTCAAGGATTGCACCTACAAAGGGATGACAGTGTCCGCATCAGGTTTCTACGGACCTCAGGGAAGGGTTGTCCGCCAGAATCTCGCGATGCCGGACATGCTTGAAGATTTTGAGAGCTTTGAGTTCGGAGGATACAGAATCACCAACTTCGAAATGGAAAGTTCCGCCCTGGCCGGAATGGCGGCGAAACTCGGGCACGATGCGGGAACAGTATGCTGCGCCATTGCGCACCGTTATCACAAGGATGCCAACGCCGACTACAAAACGTGGATGAGGGACCTTGTGAAACTCGCCCTCGACAAGCTCACTGAATAATTTACTCCCCGGCTTCCTTCAGGCGCTCTGCGTTCTCCGCAATCTGAAGTTGCTCTATGCACTCCCAGATGTCTCCGTCCATAAAGACGGGAAGGTTGTACATGCTCCAGTTGATTCTGTGATCCGTAACACGACCCTGGGGATAGTTGTAGGTACGAATCTTTGCCGAACGGTCTCCCGTGCTGACCATAGTCTTTCTTTTGGCCGCGATGCCGTCCAGATATTTCTGATGTTCGAGATTATACAGACGTGTCCTCAATTCCTCGAACGCACGATCCTTGTTCTTGAGTTGCGAACGCTCTTCCTGGCACTGCACCACAAGGCCGGAAGGAATGTGTGTGAGACGCACCGCAGAGTATGTAGTGTTGACTCCTTGTCCGCCGGGGCCGGAGGAGCAGAAAAGGTCGAGCCTTATGTCATCCCACTTCAAATCCACGTCAAATTCTCCCGCCTCGGGAAATACTGCAACAGATGCGGCGGATGTCTGGATGCGGCCCTGCGTCTCAGTCTGGGGAACCCTCTGCACACGGTGCACGCCGGATTCGTATTTCATAATGCCGTACACCCCGTCCGTGTTGGAACTGAGTTTGAACACAATCTGCTTGAATCCTCCTGACGTGCCGGGAGCCTGGTCGGACACTTCCAGTTTCCAGCCGCGCGCCTCGGCAAAATGCTGATACATACGGAAGAGGTCGCCGGCGAAAATTGCCGCTTCGTCTCCCCCGGTACCGCCGCGTATCTCAATCATCGCATTCTTGGAGTCATCGGGATCCGCAGGAATGAGCAGGAGTTTTATATTCTGTTCCATATCGGGGATTCCCGCTTCGATTCCGGAGATTTCCTCTTTCGCCATATCACGGAGGTCCTCATCCTTTTCCGTGGCGAGTATCTCCTTGGCAGACGCAAGGTTTTCCATCATCTTCTTGTACTCGAGACCGGCTTTGATAATAGGTTCCAGCTCCTTGTAATCCTTGTTGAGTTGGACAAACCTCTTCATATCGGACATTGCGTCCGGACTTGAAAGCTGGTCCTGAAGTGTCTGGAATTTATCCTGAAGGGAAAGCACCTTCTCAAGCAATGATGTGTCTGCCATAAAAATGATATTGTTGTAACTTGCAAAATTAACAAATTTCATCGATTCCTGCAATCCGGAGTATCGCCGCCTGGGCACAGGCGCAGCCGAACGCCGCAGGAAGATACGAGACCGTGCCCACCTGAGACTTCTTGTTGCGGGATTCTTCTATGATGACTGTGTCCCTGCGGGGAGGTTCTTCCGAATACACGGCGGTGAATCCTGTGGTTATGCCCAACTTGTGCAGGCGCTTGCGCAGCATATGTGCCAGAGGGCACATTCTGGTTTTGGAAATGTCGGCGATACGGATGCGCGTCACGTCGAATTTCGCCCCGCTGCCCATAGAACTCACCAGTGGAATTTCGTTACGGAGGCAGTACTGTATGAGCGCGATTTTGGGGCTCAGCGTATCGATGGCATCCACTACGAGATCGGAGACGGGGAGCAAGTCGGGAATGTTGTCTTCCGAAAGGTACTCCCGTATGCAGTTTATGTCCAGTTCGGGATTGATGTCCAACAGGCGCTTTGCCAGCACATCCACCTTGTACTCCCCCACAGTCGAATGAAGAGCGAGCAACTGCCTGTTGACGTTGGAAATGCCGACAGTATCAGAATCCACCACAGCCAGATGGCCAACCCCAGACCGTACCAGCATTTCAGAGGCAAAGGCACCGACTCCGCCGACACCGACCACAGTCACACGCGCCGCATTCAGATTTTCCATCGCGGCACCACCCATAAGCATTTCAGTTCTTTCCTGCCAATTTTCCATCGCTTCGGCAAAGATAGAT
>JAKSKJ010000090.1 GCA_024401795.1 Bacteroidales bacterium
CTCATAACGAATTCCAGACTGCCTCCGTCGAGAATGTCCGAATGTTTGATGTACATCTTGCCGTAGGGCTTTCCGTTGAGCCGTACCTCCTTGACGTAGCAATTCTTGTCGCTGACTCCGGGCGCCTTGATTTCCAGGGACTTGCCATTTGGAAGATTGACTTTTGCGTAGGGGATGTAGGGCGCTCCGAGCACGTATTCGTCCGTTCCCGGGCATACGGGGTAGAATCCGAGGGCGGAGAATATGTACCAGGCCGACATCTGGCCGCAGTCATCGTTGCCGCCGAGTCCGTGCATGTCGTTGCGGTATTTGCTGTTCATGATGACGCGGAGCCAGTACTGCGTCTTCCAGGGCTGGGAGGTCCAGGCATACAGATAGGGGATATGGTGGCTGGGCTCGTTGCCGTGAACGTAACCTCCTATGAGACAATCGGCTTCGATGTCCTCGTTGTCGGCGTAGTACTTGGGGTCGAGTTCCATTCCGAAAAGTTCGTCAAGGTTGGCTGTGAATTTCTTTTCGCCTCCCATAAGTGACATTATTCCACACACGTCCTGTGGTGCGTGGAAGGAGAAGTTCCAGGAATTGCCCTCGATGAATCCTTCTCCGAAGGTCATCTGGGGGTCGAATTCCGGTTTGAATCTGCCGTCCGAATATTTGGGACGTGCGAATCCTATTGAAGGGTCGTAGATGTTCCTGTAGTAGAGGGCGCGTTTGGCATATTCGTTCTCGACGCTCTTGTTTCCCGTGAGTTTTGCGGAGGCATAGATGCTCCAGTCGTCATAGGAATATTCCAGAGTGTTGGATGCCGCGGTAGCCACGTTGTCGAGGGGAACGTAGCCGAGCCTGATATAGTCGCCGAGTCCGCAGTAATAGGGGACTGACGATGTGGCGACCATTGCCTTGATGGCTTCTTCCTTGTTGATATCCAAGCCTTTGGCTATTGCATCGGCCAGCACGGGAACGGCGTGGTAGCCGCTCATGCACCAGTTTTCGTTGGCCATATGGCTCCATACGGGCAGCATATGATGGGCGCTCTGTTCCCAATGGGCAATCATCGACTGCACCATATCGCTTTCCCTGTCGGGTTTCATAAGGGTGAGGAAAGGATGTTCGGCGCGGTAGGTGTCCCAGAGAGAGAATACGGTGTAGTTGGTCCAGCCGTCGGCCTGATGGATGTCGTGGTCGAGTCCGCGGTACCTGCCGTCAACGTCCATATAGGTGGATGGGTTGATCATCGTGTGGTAGAGGGATGTATAGAACATCGCCTTCTGGTCGTCGGTGCCATCGACATCGATGCAGGCAAGTTCCTTGTCCCAGGCGGCCTTGGCTTCGGATGTCAGTGCCTCGAAGGATTTGCCGGCTGTTTCGGCTCTTAGGTTGCGCAGGGCTCCGTCCTGACCCGTGGCGGAAAGGGCTACCTTCATTGTGAGTTCGCGGTCCGCCGCTGTGTTGAACTTGAAGAATGCCGCGATTTTACGGCCGGCCATTTCGGGGAAGTTGCGGTATTGGCTGAATTTGCTCCATCCTCCCTTGTAGTCGATTCTCTCGCGGTCCCGGTAGCCGTATTCGGTGATGGGCTGGGAGAATTCCGCGGCGAAGTAGGTGTAATTGGTGCGTGCCCAGCCGCTGGTGATGCGGTAGCCGGTGATTACGGTGGGGGAGACTACCCTGATTTCGGCCCAGAGCGTCTTGCCGTCATAGTTGTAGATTCCCCTGTCCAGGTCGATGACGATGTGTCCGTCCTTGCCTTCGGGGAAGGTGTATTTGTGGATGCCGGCGCGCTGCGTGGCTGTGAATTGCGCCCGGATGCCGTAGTCTGCAAGCGTCACTTCATAGTAGCCCGGAGCGGCTTTCTCTCCGTCGTGGGAAAAGCGTGAACGGTATCCGCTGTCGGGATCGGCGGCTGTGCCCGGGTTCAGTTTGACCTCTCCCGTTGCGGGCATCACCAGAATGTCGCCGAGGTCGGAATGGCCTGTGCCGCTGAAGTGCGTGTGGCTGAATCCCACGATTGTAGGGTCGGAATACCGGTATCCGGCGCAGGTTTCATAGACTTCCGGCTGGTATTTGCCTCCCACGTTGTGGGGGATTGTGTCTGTGTCCGGACTGAGCTGCACTCCGCCGAAGGGGACGCAGGCGCCGGGGAAGGTGTGCCCCATACCATCTGTGCCGATGAAGGGGTTTACGTAATCTGAATGTGACTGCGCTGCCGCAAATGTGCAGAGGCAGAGGAAGGAAAGTAGTATTGTTGCTTTTTTCATAGTTTCAAATTTAACAATATCTGAAAAAATATTATAGGATTTTTTTATAAAAATAGTAAACTTGCAAAAAATATTACTGAAATGGAAACATATACACTGCCATCCTCTTTCGACGGATTGCCTCTGTCCGTAGCAATTGCAAGGCCTGAGGGCACTCCGAAAGGAATTGTCCAGATTGTTCACGGTATGATTGAACACAAGGAACGCTATTTCCCGCTGATGGAATGGCTTTCCGGTCAGGGATTCGCCTGCATTGCCGGCGATTTGCGGGGGCACGGCGCTTCCGTGCGCACGCGGGATGACCTGGGTTACTTCGGCAAGAACGGCTTTCTGGCGCTGGTGGAGGACATCAGGACGGTAGGGGATATGGCAAGGCGGGATTTCGGCGCAATACCTTTTACCCTGCTCGGCCACAGTATGGGCTCACTTGTGGTGAGGTCTTATCTCAAACGCTACGATTCCACCATAGACCGTTTGATTGTCTCGGGCTCTCCTTCCGACAATCCGGCAAAAGGGGCGGGTAAGATTCTTGCCGGAACGATGAAATGCCTCTTCGGGGCGCACCACAGGTCCGGGCTCCTTCAGAAGATAAGTTTCGCCGGATACAACGATGCCTTCAAGGCAGACGGGTTTGACCGCGCGTGGGTATGTTCCAATCCGGAAGTCCTGAAGACTTACCACAGTGATCCATTATGCAGTTTTACCTTCACTGCGGACGGTTTCGCAAACCTTTTCGAGCTGATGAGCGACTGTTATTCAACGGAAGGATGGAAAGTGGCCAGACCGGATTTGCCCATACGTTTCATTTCCGGAGCGCTTGATCCTTGCCGTATCTCCGACGAGGCCTGGGTGGCATCCGTCGATTTCCTCACGGAACGCGGTTATACCGACGTGAGCGGCAAACTGTATCCGGCTATGCGCCACGAGGTTCTCAACGAGACAGACAGAATGACTGTCTGGAATGATGTGCTGAAGGCGTTGGCTTCCTGAAAAGTCTGTGATAATAATATAAAATATACGTCAAGCAATGGCAAAGTCAAAAGTCTTTTTTACTGATTTTCACACTCAGGCCTATGGCGAAGGTACAGCCATAAAACTTCAGAAACTGATCAGGGCGGCCGGAATCGGCAATATCGATATGGACGGCAAGTTCGTGGCGATAAAGATGCATTTCGGGGAGAAGGGGAACCTGAGTTTCCTCAGGCCCAATTATGCCAGAGCCGTGGTTGATGTGGTGAAGGAACTTGGAGGCAAACCTTTCCTTACCGACTGCAACACAATGTATCCCGGCAGCAGGAAGAATGCCCTGGAGCATCTTTACTGCGCCTGGGAGAACGGCTTTACACCAATGACAGTGGGATGCCCCATACTGATAGGAGACGGCCTCAAGGGCACCGATGACGTCGCCGTACCCGTGGAGGGTGGGGAATATGTGAAGGAAGCATACATCGGCCGTGCCGTGATGGATGCGGACGTGTTCATCAGCCTGACTCATTTCAAAGGGCACGAGGAGACAGGATTCGGCGGCAGCCTCAAGAACATAGGTATGGGATGCGGCTCGCGTGCAGGCAAGAAGGACCAGCACAGCCACGGTCAGGCCCGCATCAGCGAAATGCTGTGCCGCGGCTGCCGCAAATGCCAGAAGGAATGCGCCAACGACGGGCTCGTGTTCGATGATTCAATAGGGAAGATGACTGTTGACACAGCACATTGCGTGGGCTGCGGCCGCTGCCTCGGAGCCTGCAACTTCGACGCTATCAGCTTTGCGGAGAGCAATGCCAACGAGATGCTCTGCAAGCGTATTGCCGAGTATTCCAAGGCAGTTGTGGACGGCCGTCCGTCTTTCCATATCTCCCTTGTGCTGGACATATCTCCCAATTGCGACTGCCACGGCGAGAATGACGTGCCCATTCTTCCTGACGTGGGAATGTTCGCCTCCTTTGATCCTGTGGCCCTGGACTGGGCCTGCGTGGATGCCTGTATGAAGCGGCAGCCCCTGCCCGGAGGCCAGTTGTACAGAAATCTGCACACTCCCGGCTTCGTGGACCTTCACGACCATTTCAGGAATTCCACACCTGAAAGTGAGTGGAAGGCCTGTCTGGAGCACGCAGAGAAGATAGGTCTGGGTACGCGTGATTACGAACTGGTGCAGTGTGCCGTTTATACGGGTATTTGATTGTCAGAACGGATATCCGATTCCGAAGTTGAGCCTTAAACCATCCTTCCAGAAGTTGGGGATGTTGTAGTATCCGGCACGTCCCGTATCGAATGGAGCGTGGATGGCGACTCCGAGGTCAAGACGTATGACTATGGATTCGTAGTCCAGACGCAATCCCGCGCCCGTTCCCAGGGCAATCTGATTGAGGAAAGTGGCGGCATCAAGGTGGCCGTTGTACATCCGGGGCAGCTTGAAGGCTTTGAGGAGTGCCTGAATGTCTTCGGCAGACAGGTAATCTTCAGGACTTCTTTGATTCCAAACGTTTCCGGCATCCACGAACACGGCTCCGTTGAGTTTCCAGACGATGGGGAAACGCAGTTCGGCGTTAAGTTCCATCTTCATATCTCCGGCATGGAAAATCTGGGAACTGTAGTTCAGATTATGGAAGTCTCCCGGACCGATCGAACGGGGAGCGAAGGCTCGGATACTGTTCGGGCCGCCTATTGAGAACGCCTCGGAAAGGGGTGCGCCTACACTGTTGCCGTAAGTTATGACCGCACCCATCATTGCCCTCGTGGC
>JAKSKJ010000091.1 GCA_024401795.1 Bacteroidales bacterium
TCAGCTTCCTCATTTTCCTTTACCTCTTTTCTGCCGAGACTGCAAATCCAGTCGGTGAAGCGCCTTGAACTGAAAAACAGCCATCCGATGATGAGAGCCGCAATGAAAACGGCTGTTACGGGGTATCCGAAGAGATTGACGGACCAATTGCTTATGGAAGCTCCGCAGCCTCCGCCGAGTCCTCCTCCGAATACGTCATTCAAGCCGACGAGATTGCCGATGAAAGCAAGAGTGATTGAAGAAATGACAGCTCCGAACAGGGCTACCAGACAGGTCTTTGACAGGGAGTAGCTCCATTTCTGAGCCACGAGCCTTATTGAGACCGCAGCCAGGATGACAATGAGCGCAAAACTTCCCAGTCCCAGCAGATCGCTGACAAGGAAATGCCCGAAACGCAATCCGAGTTTGCCGGCCTTGTTGCCCACGGCGTTTGACATATCCATCATCGCCGGGTCCGAAAGAAGGCTCATATCCTGTTTCCAGTGGAACAGATACGATACCGTAGCTATTATTGCAAATATGGTGAAGGCCGCAGTGAAAATGCCTGTTATCCTGACTGCGGTAGTTCTCTCCCTATCGTCCCATTTCTTCCAAAATCTCATTTTCTTCTCTGTTTGAAATTCTTGCGGTTCTTGCGTCCGTTTCCGGCCTGGCCTACGTTGACTCCCATACCCGGTCTGGAAAAGTTTGCGTCCTGAGACAACTTCCCGAGGGTAAGCCCTTCGGGAATCTTCAGTCTGTAGTCGGATAGTTTTTCCATATCGGCGAATATCGTTTCGTCCGCCACGGAATCCTTGTTCCAGATGAGGTATTGCTGTCTCATATATGTGGCAAGGGACCGTATCATGGCCGTTTTTGTCTCCCCATCGGGTTCGTCGCAAAGGAGATTGATGATTCTTTCTATGTTCCGGCCGTAGTGGGTGGCCTTTATCTTCGCGCCCTTCATCGGAATGGGGACAGGTTTTGTCTCGAACTCGGCCTCCGACGGGCAGGGGAACGGGGCGTCCACGTCAAGATCGAACCCTGAAATCATATACAGCTGGTCCCACAGCTTGTGCTGGAAATCTTCCTGTCCGTGCACCTGAGGATTGAGAAGTTCCATCACCTTTACTATTGCGCGCGCCTGTTCGCTCCTTTTCTCCCTGTCGGGAACGGCTTTCATCTTCTCTATCATCTTCAGCACGTTCCTGCCGTATTCGGGCATTGCAAGTCTCTCCCGTTCAGTGTTGTAATCCAATTTGATTGTCTTTTCGTTTTCTTCCATAGTCCGTTGAATGTTCGATTCCACAAATATAAGAAATTGGCGCCTCAATTCAAATATGATTGGGTCTGACTGCACAGACGCGGATATTCGCGTCTGTGCAACTCATAATCAGGGCTGCCCGCGGAACCCCGGAGAGAACCAGGTGCTGTCGGAGGAGATGAGACAGGCTTCCAGATCGGTCCGGGACAGGATATGCTCTCTGGCCTTGTCAAATCCGATGACCATATAATAGGTGGCCAGCGCGTCTGCATCGGTGGCCGTGGGTGCGATGACTGTGGCGCTGAGCAGATTGTGATCCACCGGATAACCGCTGCGCGGATCGATGGTATGTGCATATTTCCGGCCGTTGCTGACGTAGAATTTCCTGTAGTTCCCCGACGTTACGATTCCGTGACATCCCCCGTCGGATTCCCAGGTTCCGCTCAATTCCGCCCCGGGACTGTTGTTTCCGTCCGCAGGGGTGTCTATCCCTATTTTCCAGTTCCTGCCGGATGGGTTCCTGCCCTGACAGTAAATTTCGCCTACGTCAACCAGCATATCCTTCACGCCTATGGAATTCAGGTATGCGGCTATGGTGTCGCAGGTGTAGCCCTGGGCGATGGCATTGAAGTTCAGGATGCGCTTCCGACGGCATTGCTCCAATGCCTGTACAACGCGCTCCGGTGACGGCAGGGAATCTCTTGTAAATCCGAAACCCCATATGTCGAAAAGCGGTCCGGCCCATACGTCGAAGGCCCCTTCTGTCAGTTCCGTGTAGTCTTCCGAAATCCTGAGAAGTTTCAGGAACATTTCATTTGGCGTGACGGCCTGACCGTCATTGAGTCTGCTCAGGACGGAGTTCCTGTTGTAGCCGGAGAACGTCGTGTCGATGGATGTAAGTATGTCCCCGATATGCTTGTCGATGTCCCGGGGCCGGACTGTGCATCCGTTCAGATTCGCCGTGATACGGTATTCTCCGCCCTGGGCGTATCCGCTGAAAACGTGATATCCGGTTCGTGTGCAGGAACAGATCGCCAACAGGGCAAAAAAAACGGAAATAAAATGCAATGATTTCATCTGCGGCAAAGTATTTGTACAAATATATGATTTTTGAGCAAAAATGTCCATATTTGTAAGTTGTAAAATTTGAGAAATGAAAGTTGAAAGTTTTTTTGTTTGCCTGTTTGCCGCCGCAGTAGCCTTCAGTTCCTGTGAAAAGAAAGAAGAGACTCCTCAATACGGATATCTCCTGGGGCAGTTGACATTCGACAAAGAAATACCGGAGTATGTGGAATACGGTTATTCCCAAACCATAAAAATGTCGGGCGTCTATCATCCCGATGCATCTGTGGGAGCGGACGGGAAACGCAGGGATACCCTCGGATATACAGTGACGGACCCCTTCAAGTCCAAGTCCGATACGCTCAAGAGATTTGAAGACCCGGTAGGGAAAAAGTTCGAATATTATTTTGAAGTTCTGAAGGACACATTGGTTACCTATACCCTGACGGCATCCGCCTATGCTCCGGATTACTATTCAAACACCCATTCCAGTGCGTTCACAATCGTGAAGCCGGGCTTCGGGGAAGGTTTTTCAATCACCAGAGGCTTCAGCACCGAGGGAGATAAACGCAATCTTTCCGGGAAGGAATATTTCGTGACGGACATAGACAGCCTGAAGTGGGTGCGGCAGAACTATGCCGACACGACAAGCGGGTATCCGTACAAGGGATGCGAGATAATGAACGACATCTTCGGACGCTATTATACCTGGGAGCAGGCGCAGAAAGTGTGCCCCGAGGGATGGCGGCTCCCCACAAGCGCCGAGTTTGATGCGCTTGTCAGCAAATTCGGGGGTGTCGGCGACCTTATGGGGGACATCTATTTCAACGGCACCAAGCCGGCCAACAAGATGTGGGCATACTGGCCGGCAATCGGAACACCGGGCAACAAGTCCGGCCTGACCCTTATTCCCACGGGCTACGCCCAGATATCGGACAGTGGAACTTACACTTTCTTCGACCTGAACAAGCGGGCCGTCATCTGGACTTCCGACGAGGAGTCTGACAACGGAGTGGCACGCTACATATTCGAGGACCAGAACAAACTCTACAAGGGTATCTTCAGCAAGACGGGCTTCGCGGCGAGCGTCCGTTGCGTGTCTGACCAGAAAAAATCGGATTCTACATCCCGGCGATAGTCTTCAGGGATTCTTCGAGCGCCAGAGCGATTCCTTCAATGGCATCGACAAGTACCGGAGGGCAGATGTCCGCCAGTGTCAGCAGTGAGCACAATACTCCGCCGGCGATAAGGATTTCCGTGAGCGGCAGGGCAATCAGGTTTGTCAGCAGAAAATACTTGGGAAATGTCCCGAAATGCAGGAAGGCAAGCGGAGCGGTGAAAATCTGACAGGACAGCGACAGCGCCATGGAATCCCAGATACGGCGCATTACGTCCAATTTCGAGGCGGTCTGCGGGTAGAAATTCTTCAATGACGGATATAGGGTCAGTATTCCGAATACGGCGAGGTAGGACAGTTGAAACCCGACGGAACGGATGCTGAGAGGATTGAGCGCGGCCTGAATGGTCAGGGCTGTCCAGAAGATGAGCAGTCCGTCCCTTTTTCTCTCGGGATGCAGTTTGGAGACTTCATTCAGAAAGATGAACAGAAAGGCCCGGATCAGCGATGCTCCGGCTCCGGTGGCCAGGACGTAAACTCCCGAGACCGCTACTGTGCTCAGGCAGCGTACCCTGTATGCGGCGGGACTGTTCCCGAGAAGCGCCAGAGGTTTGGATATCAGTATGTATATTATTCCGAGATGCAGGCCCGACAGAGCCAGGATATGAGAAGCCCCGCTGTCGCGGAACGCTTTTACCGTGGCTTCCGGGAGGCCTTCCCTCTGACCGGTCATAAGGGCCTGGAGCAATGCGGCGGTTTCGCTCCGCCGGTAGGGCACCGAGCCTATGGCCTTTGTGATGACGGAGGCGGAAAACGGTGCCGGGGCGGCTATGAGGGCGGAAATGGCACAGGACGAATAACAGAATGCTCCCAGAGAAAGAAACAGCAGGACAAGACAAACGGGATGAACGTCCCTCCGGAGGACGGAATAAGCCAGAATAACGGCCGAAATGGCAAGGGAAAAGAATGCAAGAGCCTCCGATGGCCCGACTCCCGCCGCCACAATCATCCCCACAATCAACGGAATCGAAACCTTTCGAATCATTATTGCGAAAATAGGCAATAATCTTTAAATTTGTTGTCTTGAAAGGAACAAATTTCAAAAATTATGATAGTACTTGTAATCAATTGCGGCAGTTCTTCGGTCAAATACCAGTTGCTTGACATGAAGAGCAATGATGAGTATAGCCTTCTCGCCAAAGGCCTTGTGGAAAAGATAGGACTCCCTGAAGGCACGATAACCCACAAACCCACGGGCAAGACTCCCGTTGTGAAGAATCTTCCCATTCCCGACCACAAACTCGGAATGAAACTCGTGCTGGACGCACTGGTGGATCCCGATCATGGCGTCCTCAAATCTTTCGATGACATTGACGCCGTAGGCCACAGGATAGTGCAGGGAGCCGATTACTTCAGCGGCAGTGCACTTGTGAACGAGGATGTCATCAAAAAGATTGAGATGTGCTGTGATTTCGCCCCCCTGCACAATCCCGCCCATCTTCTCGGCATCAGCGCCATAAGCGCAGTCCTTCCCAAGGTGCCCCAGGCGGTCACATTCGATAC
>JAKSKJ010000092.1 GCA_024401795.1 Bacteroidales bacterium
CCCAGAAAAGCAAGGTCAACTGCATTCATTTCCGCACTCCATCTTGCCTTATACCTGCTCCAACCCCGGATCAGGGAATCGGATTCAAACCGGGTGCGGAAATCAGGCCTCGCGGCAAAGGCCGAATGATGATGCTGGGCATAAGTGATGCCGCAGCAGTTCACCAAAACGGCCATTATCATAATGATTCTCTTCATTTTCCGGGAGATTGCTACATCTCTTCAACCAGAGGCTCCTCATCGGAAATGACGACCACACGCGAGGCCTGAATTTCAGCAGACGTCCTCTCCATTCCGTCCGTACCGGTAAATTTCTGAATCTTGAGCCTCCCTGTCACATAAACCTTGGAACCTTTTTGGATTGAATCGAGGTCGGCAATCCCCTTTGTCTCCCACGCGGTCACGTTATGCCAGGTGGTCTCTATTACAGGAGCCCCGTTCTTGTCTTTGTAAACATAGTTTGTGGCCACGGTGAAATGTGACACTTTTCCCTGCGGATAGACCTGGGTATTTACACTCCCCACATGTCCGCGCAATTCGATACGATTGATCTGTTCCATAATTGTTTGTTTTAATTGTTATCAGGCAATGCCACCCGGCAAAACCCGATGCAAAGGAAATTCAATTCGGAATAGGATTTGCGCGTATCGGCCTTTCAACTGTTGAATTTTTATGTTCCTTATGTTTTTCGGAAGAATCTTATCCCGGAAGAAAGATTTTATATGCCGGAAACTGAATCATCCACAATAGAACAGATAAAATTTTCCCGCTTCAATTAAAATTTAAGACATACGGAAACGTATAAATTTCATCCGAAAATTTACTTTTTCTTGGAATGAATGTCCCTTTGTACCAAATTAGCGGAAAAACGAAACGGATGGATTACAAAATCAAAGAAGAAGAAAAAGGGACCTGTCTTGAATGCGGGAAAGAGTTTTACGGAAGGTCGGACAAGAAATTCTGCAGTTCTGCCTGCAAGAACCACTACCACAACCGCACGTCGGACGACAAGAGATTGATGAAGCAGAGAATCTTCACGGATCTCTCCGCAAACTATGCCATTCTGGAAAAACTGTTGAATATGGGGCTCAAGGTCATCAACCTGTGTGATGCCGAAGCCATAGGTTTCAGGTCATCAATCATCACAGGCTATTCCAAGACGAAAGGACATAACGAATTCAGGTGCTTTGACATCAGATACTGTCAATCACCTACGAGAATATTCAATATCCGGAGGGTGGAGTTGGAGCGGACTAAACGAGTTTGTCGAAGTCCTCTTCCTCAATCATCTTGCAAGTGCCGTTGAATGAGGCTCCAATTTCAACCTGAAGTCTCCGTATGTTCAAAGAGCCCTTGAAGACCGAGCCTGCTTTGAGAGACAATGTGTCGCGGACAAAAACGTCTCCTTCAAAATTCCCCCAGAAGTCGAGGGAATCGCAAAGTATCGTTCCTTCCAGTTGTGCACCCTCTCCTATTACCACACGTCCTTGAGAGGACACTTTCCCCTCGATATGTCCATCAATGCGGACGTCTCCGGGACAGGTCATTTCACCTTTGATGAATACGCCGGAGGCTATGTGGCTGACGTCATTCACGTCCAGCACCGTTTCTGCTTTCTTACTCATAGTATCAGGTTATAGTATATTATTCCAATCCTCTTCCGTGGCAGTTCTTGTATTTCTTGCCGCTCCCGCAAGGACAGGGATCGTTTCTGCCTATTTTTTTGTCTGCAATGTAAGGGGTGTTCTGTTTCTGTTCCCCGTTGGTGCTGAGATCCGAATGCTGGGTACGCATCTGACTCATATCCGTACGCCTCTGGGCGGCACGCTGAGGCGTGTCGTTGGCATCCCGCAGAGGTATGAAGGCACGGAAAAGGAATGACAGCACGTCCTGATTGAGGGACTCAAGCATTTGAGCGAAGAGATTGTAGCTTTCAAGTTTATACACGACTACAGGGTCCTTCTGCTCATACGTGGCATTCTGCACGCTCTGCTTCAAATCATCCATTTCGCGCAGGTGCTCCTTCCAATGCTCATCAATCTGATATAGAATGATATTCTTGCTCAGAGTCCTCGCCACTTCCCTTCCGTCGGAATTGTACGCTTTCTCCAGATTAACGGAAAGCGTCATCTGCTTGCGTCCGTCCGAAACCGGGATTGCAATGTTCTGATACATCGACCCCTGCTTTTCATAGACCTGCCTGATGATGGGATTGAGCTTCTCGACCAGAACTTCCATACGACGCTCATAGACCTCCCTCATATGTTCGCATACACGCGAGACAAGATCATTCGCCTTGGCCTTTGCATAGAACTCCTCATCGAAACCGCAATCAATCGACAATGCGGCCATCAGATTTTCCTGGAAACCCTCGAAATCAAGTCCTTCACTTCTCTCAACAAGGAGAGAAGCCGTATCCACCATCATATTCTGGAGGTCAATCTCAATCTTTTCGCCGGAAATGGCATTGCGCCTGCGGCTATAAATGGCCTCCCTCTGATAATTCATCACGTCATCATACTCAAGCAGGCGCTTGCGTATGCCGAAGTTGTTCTCCTCCACCTTTTTCTGGGCCTTCTCTATGGCACTGGACAGCATACTGCTTTCAAGAGCTTCGTTCTCCTCCATTCCAAGCCTGTCAACAATTCCGGCGATTCTTTCAGAGCCGAACAGGCGCATCAATTTATCTTCCAGAGAAATATAGAAAGTCGAAGAACCCGGATCCCCCTGACGTCCGGCACGTCCTCTCAACTGACGGTCAACACGGCGCGAATCGTGGCGTTCCGTTCCTATGATGGCCAGACCGCCGGCATCCTTGACCTGCTGCGACAATTTGATGTCGGTACCACGACCTGCCATATTCGTGGCGATGGTGACGGTACTGCTTTGTCCGGCCTGTGCAACTATATCCGCTTCGCGTGCGTGCTCCTTCGCATTCAGGACGTTATGCCTGATGCCACGCATCTTCAGCATACGGCTCAACAGTTCCGAAGTCTCGACGTCAGTCGTACCTACCAGGACCGGACGTCCCTCGGCGGACAACTTCGCAACTCTGTCTATCACTGCGGCATACTTGGCCTTCTTTGTCTTGTATATGAGGTCTTCCTGATCGTCCCTGATCACAGGACGGTTGGTAGGAATCACCATAACGTCGAGTTTGTAGATGCTCCAGAATTCTCCCGCTTCCGTCTCTGCTGTTCCGGTCATTCCGGCCAGTTTGTGATACATACGGAAGTAGTTCTGAAGCGTGATTGTCGCAAACGTCTGCGTAGCGGCCTCGACCTTGACGTTTTCCTTGGCTTCAACGGCCTGGTGCAGTCCGTCGCTCCAGCGGCGTCCTTCCATAATTCGGCCGGTGGATTCGTCCACAATCTTGACCTTGCCGTCCATTATCACGTAATCGACATCCTTCTCGAACATCGTATAAGCCTTCAGAAGCTGAATCATCGTATGCACGCGTTCGCTCTTGACGGCGAATTCCGCCTGCAGTTCATCCTTCTTTGCCTGCTTCTCGGCCAGGCTGAGGTCAAGATGTTCGATATCCGCAGTTCTGGAGCCCACGTCGGGAAGCACAAAGAACTCGTCGTCCCCCACGCTCCCGGCCAGATTCTCGTGGCCCTTGTCCGTCAGATCCACCGAGTGAAGCTGCTCGTTGATAACGAAATAGAGCGTATCCGTAACGACCGGCATCTCCTTTTCATTATCCTGCATATAATAATTCTCCACCTTCTGAAGGAGAACCTTGATACCGGGCTCACTCAGATATTTGATAAGCGGCTGATACTTGGGGAGACCCTTGTGCGCACGCAGAAGAAGTTTTCCTCCCTCCCGTTCATCACCGGAGGCTATCAGCTTCTTCGCCTCATTCAGAGTCTGGTTCACAAGTGAGCGCTGCGCCAGATAGAGCTTCTCCACATAGGGGCGGAACTCCATAAACTGGGCGTCATCGTCAGTTCGCTTCTGAACAGGGCCACTGATAATCAACGGAGTACGCGCGTCATCAATCAACACGGAGTCAACCTCATCGACTATCGCATAGTGGTGCTTGCGCTGCACGAGGTCGGACTGGTTGACAGCCATATTGTCGCGCAGGTAGTCGAAGCCGAACTCGTTGTTGGTACCGAAAGTGATGTCGCAGTCGTATGCCCTCTTTCTCGCGTCGGAGTTGGGTTCGTGCTTGTCGATACAATCCACGGACAGCCCGTGGAACATATACAGCGGCCCCATCCACTCGGAGTCACGCTTTGACAGATAATCGTTCACCGTCACAACGTGGACGCCCTTTCCCGCCAGTGCATTCAGAAAGACAGGAAGGGTCGCCACCAGTGTCTTGCCTTCACCCGTAGCCATCTCGGCTATCTTGCCCTGATGCAGGGCGATGCCTCCGACCAGCTGGCAGTCATAATGCACCATATCCCACACCACCTCGTTTCCGCCTGCGACCCAGTGATTGTTCCATACGGCCTTGTCTCCCTCAACCTTCACGAAATCGTGCCCTACCGTCAGATTCCTGTCGAAATCCGTCGCACTGACCGTAATTGTCTCATTGGCCGTAAACCTGCGCGCAGTCGATTTCATAATCGCAAAAGCCTCCGGAAGTATCTCCGTAAGGCACTTCTCTATCGCATCATCCTCGTCCTTCACGAGTTTGTCGGACTCCGTGGCCAGCTTCTCCTTCTCGGACACCGGTATGTCCTTTTCGAGCTCGGACCTGATCTCGGCGATTCTGTTTTCAAAAGGGGCCTCCACTTCACGCAGACGCATTTTAAGGGCAGCGGAATGCTCCCTCAACCCATCATCGGAAAGAGCGTCTATGGAAGGATATATATCCAGAACTTTCTGGAGCGTCGGTTTGATTGCCTTGAAATCCCTGTCGGCCTTAGAACCGAACAGTGCTTTTATCACATCTGCTAATGCCATACCAATTAAAATGTTAATCCTACAAATTTACTCAAATTTTACGACTATACAAAAA
>JAKSKJ010000093.1 GCA_024401795.1 Bacteroidales bacterium
GAGCCGTCCGACCAGTTGTATATGTTCAGGAAAGGATTCCAGCCGAAAATGAAATACGTGTTGGCCTGCTGTCTGATGTAAGGGGTCAGTTCACCGGGGCGGAACCGCTTGTCGTCAACCTTGATTTCATTTCCGGCCAGACGGTATTGCCCGGGAGACAGAGTGCGCACCGTGCTGCATCCGGTAGCCAGAAGTATGGCAAGGACTATGGGAAACGTTTTCTTCATCAGATTGTTCTGCGTCGGAATTCGGAAACGGTAACGGCGGCGGCGACGGCCACGTTGAGCGACTCGGCTGTGGGGCCTCCGGCAAAGGAGGGAATATGTATTCTCGCTGTCACAAGAGATGAGACGGCGGGACTGATTCCCCTGGCTTCGTTGCCCATCACCACTAGAGCGTTTTGTTTCAAATCGGAAGAATAGATGCTGTCCCCGTCCATAAAAGTGCCGTAAACGGGCCTTCCGGCCTCAGAGAAGCGCCTGCAGAGGTCTTCCAGATTGCAGTATGTCACCTTTTTTCTGAAAACCGCGCCCATCGTTGACTGAATGGTCTTGGGGTTATACAATTCCACGGTGTCAGGGGATGCGAAAATGCCTTCTACACCGAACCAGTCCGCCAGACGCACTATTGTGCCCAGATTCCCCGGATCCCTCACGGAATCGAGGGCGAGATACAAACCGTCTCCAATCGTGTTCGGCGTTTCGGATTCCGGGATTCTTACAACGGCAAGGGCAGGGGAGGGAGTGTTCAGCATACTGATTCTGGACATTGCCTCCTCTCCGATTTCATTCTTGCGGAACAGCCTCACCACTTCATAGGAGGAGTCCAGCGCCTCCTGAACCATTTTCTCCCCTTCGACGACGAACAACCCCAGCTCGTCGCGGAATTTCTTCTCCCGCAGCGACCGTATCAGTTTGATATCAGAGTTTGTCATCATTTCTCCTTGGGGTAATATTTGGGCCAGCAGGCCTGCAGATAGGCTTTCAGCGTATTTTCGTGCTTGTTTTCCTGCGGATGATAGAACACGGTGCCTTCCATACCCGCAGGCAGGAATTCCAAATCGACGAAATTGCCGGGGTAATCGTGGGCATACCTGTACCCGTCGGAGTACCCCAGATCTTTCATCAGTTTGGTGGGAGCGTTCCTGAGATACAGGGGCACGGCTTTGGTCTTGTCCGCCCTGGCCGCTTCCAGAGCGGCTTCCACGGCCAGATATGAAGCATTGCTCTTGGGCGATGAAGCCAGATATACAGTAGTCTCCGCAAGGGGGATCCTCGCCTCCGGCATTCCTATCGAATTGACTGTCTGGAAGCAGGCGTTGGCAAGAAGAAGGGCATTGGGATTCGCCAGTCCCACATCTTCGGAGGCGCTGAGACACAGCCTTCTGGCTATGAACAACGGGTCTTCTCCTCCGTCAAGCATCCTGGCCAGATAATAGACGGCGGCGTTGGGATCGGAGCCCCGGATACTCTTGATGAATGCGGAGATGATGTCAAAGTGCATTTCCCCGTCCTTGTCGTAAATGGCGACGTTCTCCTGAAGACAGGAGGTGACAGTCCTGTTGTTAATGACCATTTCCTTTCCGGCCCCCAACAGCGAATCTGTCACGATTTCCAGGATATTGAGCAGTTTGCGCGCATCGCCGCCGCTCTGTCTGAGCAGGGCATCATCCTCCTCGATTCTGATGTCGAGAGTCTTGAGAAGTTCATCCTCCTTCAGGGCTCTGGCCAGAAGGCTCCTGAGATCCTCGGCTTCCAGTGACTTGAGAACGAAAACCTGACATCTGGAAAGAAGGGGAGTTATGACCTCGAACGAAGGATTTTCCGTAGTGGCGCCGACAAGTATGACGGTTCCGGCTTCAACCGCTCCAAGCAGGGCATCCTGCTGGGCTTTGTTGAAGCGATGAATCTCATCTATGAACAGAATGGGGGCTGCTGACTTGGAAAACAGAGACTTGCCCTTGGCGGAATCTATCACGTCCCGCACGTCCTTGACCCCGGCGCTGACCGCTGAAAGGGTGAAGAACTCCCTGTCGAGGGAATCAGCGATGATTCTGGCGAGAGTGGTCTTGCCGACTCCCGGAGGCCCCCATAGGATGAAGGAGGAAAGGTTGCCGCTCTCAAGCATGTTCCGGAGTATGCAGCCCTCGCCCACAAGATGCCTCTGGCCCGCATACTGATCCAGACTGGTGGGTCTCATCCTTTCGGGAAGGGGTGCCAGATTGCGTGTCAATGCCTTTGTTTCCATTATTGATGTAAATATAGCAAAATTTTTCCTATCTTCGTAAAGAAGAAGTTGCGTTTAACGTGAAAAGAGTTCGAATCATATTGCTCCTGTCCGGGCTTCTATGCTGTGCAGAGATATTTGCGCAGGATAAGTCCGTGGGTCTGTTCAGTTCCCCGAAGGGATTCGGATTTTCCTATTCCGGCTATGTGCAGGACGGAGGTTTCAACTCTTTCCATCTCTATGCGGATATGACGGGAGTACTTTCCGGGGATTATGACAAGCCCGGTATCAGAATCGACTACAACAAGGGGATTGTGCTGAAAACGGCCTCTTCAGAAAGTTGCGACTTCCTGCTGTATGCCGGGCCGGGTGTTTCCGCCGGTTTCGTAAGAGACAATGATTCACCGAATTACGGATTCCTGCTGGCATTGAACGGCACCTTTGGGGTAAGATTCATTTTTCCCCGCGGAATTGCATTGGATTTGGGCTTGTCCGCCGATCTCGGCCTGCACATCCGCGGGGCGGAGAACGGACAGACCACCAATCTGAAATTATACCGTAATGGTCTGAACAGAATATTGTTCCCTCAAGTCAAGATTGAATATTGTTTCTGATGAGAAGAAGACTGCCCGTCATAACCGCCGCTCTGGCCTTCCTCCTATGCAATAATCCGGAGTTGCAGGGGAAAAGCCCCCTCGTGGATTTCAACGTCGAATGGGGATATGGTGCCACATTGTACGAAAACCGCAATTTCGTCTATTACGACGATTACGGCAGCCGGATTCCGGACAAGTACTCCGGAGCCTCGTATGTCGGCAATGCCTTTGTGCTGGCGGGCATAGGCCTGAACATAGGAGAGAAGTCGAACGTAAGCCTGCAGAGCGGGTATATGGGACTCCCCGGAGATAGAAAGGCCATTCCGCTGAGGCTCAGATACAAATACGCCGTAAACGGTCCGACGGCGGACGGAGCAATATTGATTGCAGGAGGCGGAATAGGTTTTCCCGTAAATACTGACTTTCGGAAACCGCTTGCAAACGGAATCATCGGGGGAGGATACCGTCTGGTTCTGAGCCGCAGGAGCAGCCTTGATATCCAATGCACGGCGGCTGTAACCTATGACAGGCCTGGAATTCTGCAAAAAGGTAGCGGCTTACCCGTGCGCGAAAGCCGGATACTGCGCAACGACGCCTTCTACGCTTCGTTGAACATCGGCCTGGCCATCAATTTCTGAACAGAATCACATAGTAAAAGGCAAAGAAGGCAAGCATAATGAAGCCTTCCCAGCGGTCAATCCTGTCTTTGTGCCCGGTGTAGGTGCACAGCCACAGCAACGCCGCACTGGCTGCGAAAGCCACGGAATCGGTAATGCTGATTGAAGCGAAGGACAGGGGAGTGACCGTGGCCGAAATGCCCAGTATCAGCAGGATATTGAATATGTTGGAACCTATGATGTTGCCCAGAGCCAATTGATCCTTATGTTTGGCGGCGGCAACAACGCAGGTGGCAAGTTCCGGAAGGGAAGTGCCTCCTGCAAGGAGGGTGATGGCAATCACCTTGTCCGACACGCCCAGACGATGGGCCAGGTTCACTGCATTGTCAACGAACAGACGGCCTCCGAAGACAAGCCCGGCCAAACCTCCGGCAACAAGCAGGACGGCGATGAATAAATTCCTCTCCGATTGCTCTCCGTTTGCTTCGTTCGAGCCTTTATCGTACTTGAAGCATATATACATATAAAATGCAAAAAGTATCAGAAATACAATACCTTCCGTGCGCGAAACCGAGTTTCCGGCCATTCCGCAGAAGAGCAGGAGGAAAGTTACGAGGAGCATTAAGGGCATATCCCGCTTCCTGTTGGTTTCAGTCACGGATATGGGGGAAATCAATGCCGTCAGTCCCAGAATCATCAACACGTTGAAAAGATTGGAACCGATGACGTTGCCGAGTGAAATGTCGGCGTTCCCTTCGATTGCACCGGTGAGGCTCACCACCAGTTCCGGACAGGATGTTCCGAAACCGACAATCGTAATTCCAATCACAAATTCGCTTATGCGCAGCTTTCTCGCAATGGCCGAAGCTCCGTCAACAAGTGCCTCCGCACCGCCCACAATCAGGACAAGGCCGGCAATCAACAATAAAATCTCTGTCCACATATTCTCTATTCCTTTATTTCCAGTCTGCAGACATTCTCGACGTGCTGAGTGTGCGGGAACATATCCACAGGCTGTACGGCAGTAATCTTGTATCTCCCGCTCATCATCGCAAGGTCCCTGGCCTGGGATGCCGGATTGCAGCTGACATACACGATGCGTCGCGGTGCGGCGTTGAGAATGGTTTTCACCACATCGGGATGCATTCCCGCCCGGGGCGGATCCACTATCATCACATCCGGCTTGCCGTGCTCTTCAATGAAGCGGTCGTTGAGGACGTCCTTCATATCACCGGCAAAGAACTCGCAGTTGGTGATACCGTTGCCGGCGGCGTTGACTTTTGCGTCATCGATGGCCTCCGGCACATATTCTATGCCTATAACCCTGGAAGCCCCGGCGCTCACGAACTGGGCGATGGTGCCTGTACCGGTGTAGAGGTCATAAACAACCTCATTGCCTTGAAGTTCCGCAAACCCTCTGGCAACTTTATACAGATTGTAGGCCTGGAGGGTGTTGGTCTGGTAGAATGATTTGGGGCCTATCTTGAACTTCAGGCCTTCCATCTCTTCATAGATGGCCTC
>JAKSKJ010000094.1 GCA_024401795.1 Bacteroidales bacterium
CGTCAAGGCAAAACAGAACACCCTGTCCGTAGATATCCTTCCGGAGGGAGTATGGCTTACCGGTCCTGCGGAATTGATTTGTTCCCGCTCATGAATAATAAAGTCAACTGCCTGATTGCTGTCCTCGCCATAACGGCCTGCTCTCCGGACGCAAATTTCCATGTCGCACCGTCCCCCGGGGTATCGGTGGCGCAGTCAATCAAAGACGCCTGCGAATATTCCCGTACTCATCCCGGCACTGCTGTCAATGTGTTTTTCGATGACGGGGAATACAGGATAGATTCAACTCTCCGTCTGGATTCGCTGACTTCCCCTTTGCGGCTGAAGGCCCTGCCCGGGAAGCATCCCGTCTTCAGCGGCGAAACCGTTGTGGAAGGGTGGAGCGAATGGCGCGACGGCATCCTTATGGCCGACCTGCGCTCCTGCGGCATCTCGGACCTCGGCAACCCCGTACAGCGGGAGGACAGGATTGATTTCTATGCCGACGGCATAAGGCAGGAGCTTGCCCGCTGGCCGAATGGTACGGAATTCTCCCATCTGGGGAAGGCTCTCGGTCCGACATTAGGGCTGCACCACAGTTTCATCGGAGACATCCTTGCCCATGAGGAAGGAATCATGCAGTATCTGGATTCCAGAATCGACAGATGGGCCGATGAAAAGGACCCATATATGCTCGGTTACTGGTATTGGGACTGGTATGAGGAATACAAGTCCGTCTCCGGCATAGACACCGTATCGAAATCCCTGACCCTCAATCCTGTCGGGCACCGCTACGGCTATAATGACGGCCCGCGTTTCTTCGGTGTGAACCTTTTCTGCGAGCTGGATTCGCCGGGAGAATACTACATAGACAGGGATGCTGGCATCATCTACTGGTATCCTCAGAAAGAGGGGTTCGTTCCCGGCGTCACGCGTACGACGGTATCTGTTTTTTCGGGGAAGTCAATGATTGAAGTCAACTCATGCAACGGCTTCACATTGGAAGGGATAGAACTTTGCGGCGGACGCGGAGGAGCGGTATCCGTTACCGGAGGCAGGGATAACGTCATCAGAAAATGCCGCATCACGAGATTCGGAGAAAGCGCCGTCAGGATAGAGGGAGGCACGGGGCATAAGCTGCTTTCCTGCCGTCTTTCCCAACTCGGGGCGTCAGGCATACTTGCCAGCGGAGGGGACAGGCACACACTCTCCCCTTCCGGTTTTGTCATAAGGGGCAACAAAGTGAAGGATTTCGCCCTTTTCAAGCACACTTACGAACCGGCCGTCCAGTTTACGGGAGTCGGAGCCCGCATAAGCGGCAACGACTTCAGCAACTCCACATCTTCAGCCGTATCGCTCACAGGCAACGACATCACGGTCCAGTTCAACACGTTCAGCGACCTCGTAAGGGAGAGCGATGACCAGGGAGCCCTCGAGAGTTTCGGAGATCTTGCGACAAGACGTCTCGTGATCCGTTTCAATCTGTGGAAAAACATAAACGGAGGCACGAAATACGGTGCGGCGGCTGTCAGATTCGATGATTTCATCTCCGGCAACCGTGTTTACGGCAACATTTTCGACCACTGCGGCAGTTTCCGCTTCGGTGCTGTCCAGATACACGGCGGACGCGACAATGAGATAAAGGGGAACCTTTTCCTGCACTGCAACTATGCTGTCAGCTGCAGCCCCTGGACCTATGATGCCCTCAAGACGAAATTTACAAGATTCGAATCCAGATGGGCGGACATTGATCTGTACGGAGACCTCTATACGTCCCGATACCCGGAACTGCTCGAACCTCTCGACAGCCTCAACCACAACAGGAATTTTGTATCGGGCAATCTGGTCATCGACACTCCGAACCTGTTCAGAAACGGGGATTTCCTTGTCACAAGAGGCAACAGGATTATTTCATTATCAAAAAAATATCAGTAAATTTACTGATGGATCAGACGCTTTCCTTATGAAAACAAATACAAAAACAGAAAATAGTTATGAGTAGATTATTCAAAAGATTCCTTGTATGCGCCGCCGCGCTGCTGACCTTCGGTCTGGCATCCGATGCCGCCCCATACAGACATTTCGAACAGTTCCAGAACCCGGACAGCAGGTACCGTCCCTTCGTCCGCTGGTGGTGGAACGGAGACCGCGTGGAGGCCGACGAACTTGTCCGGGAGCTCCACCTTCTCAAAGAGGCCGGAATCGGAGGCGTTGAAATCAACCCCGTGGGCTTCCCGGGCGGAGACGAAGCCGGCACCAAAGAGCTTATTTGGCTCAGCGACGAATGGATTGATATGCTTAAGGTTGTCTTCGACGAAGCGGAAAAGATCGGCATGACCTGCGACCTTATCATCGGATCCGGATGGCCTTTCGGCTCGGAGACGCTTCCCTGGGAGGAGCGCGCATCCGTGATGCTCACCTACGCCCAGCCCCTTCCGGAAAACATCAAGACCTTCCAGGTATCCAAATTCCACATTTTCAGAACAATAGATCCAGGCGTTACAAAAGTGACGCCAAGCAGGATTCCTACTTTGATAGCCTGCTACCTCGTCCCGGATCCCATCGAAGACCTCAGCCAGGCCATCGACATCACCGACAAATTTGACGGCGACATGCTCACCATCGAAGTTCCGGAAGGAAAACATCAGCTGTACGCTCTCGTGAAATACGAAAGTTTCGCTTCCGTCATCTGCGGAGCTCCCGGAGCGGCGGGCCCGATTCTGAACCATATGGACGAACAGGCCGTAAAGAACTATCTGAACCATATGACTGATGCCATCGAGGGGCGTATCGGACCTCTCAACAAGCATCTGCGCGCCTTCTTCGTGGACAGTATGGAACTTGAAGGATGCAATTGGACCGGCGACTTCGCCGAGGAATTCAAGGCCCGTCGCGGTTACGACCTTATGCCCTGGCTTCCTTTCACGATGTTCAAGACCGGACGGCTCGGCAACGTGGACAGCTATGACTACGGCAGCAAGAAAGGCGAAGACTTCGAAGCCAAGGTAAACAGGGTGCGCTTCGACTTCGAACTCACCAAGGCAGAACTGCTTCAGGAAAGATACGTCAAGACATATACCTCCTGGTGTCGCGAGAAAGGTGTGAAATCACGCGCTCAAGCCTATGGACGCGGTTTCTTCCAGTTGGAACCGTCCCTTGAGCACGACATTCCGGAAGGTGAATCATGGACCACGAACTACCTGAGACACCGTATAGGGGAGGAAATGGGCGATGAGGATTACCGTCGCGGACGCGGATACACCATGATTGACAAGTACGTGTCTTCCGCCGCACACCTTACTGGAAAGCGTCTTGTCAGCTGCGAGGAAATGACCAATACCTACAAGGTATTCTCCACACCCCTCGAGTTTATCAAAGTCGGGTCCGATATGGCCGCAGAAGCCGGAATCACCCATTCCGTATGGCACGGATTCAATTACAATCCCCCCAAGGCGGGATTCCCGGGATGGATAAGATATGGCAGCTACTACAACGAAAAGAACACCTGGTGGCCGTATTTCAAACTCCTGAACGACTACCGTGCACGTATGAGCAGCCTTCTTCAGAATTCCGATATGTACACCGACATAGCACTGCTTCCCGCAAACTATGATATGTGGTCCGAAATAGGAGTGACTACGGAACCGTTCCCCGAGAAACTGAATGTCCCCTACACGTCGCTCATTTGGGAAGCCATCCACAAGAACGGTGGCGGCGCGGACTACGTTACGGAGAACATTCTTAATGACGCTGTCGTGAAGAACGGTAAAATCTGTTACGGTCCCAAGCAGTACGGAACCATCTTCCTGATAGAAGTTTCCAGCACCACGCCCCACACTCTTGCCCTGCTGCTTGATTTCGTACAACAGGGAGGCCGGGTGTTCTGCATCAATAAGTTCCCCTGCAAATCCCTCGGTCTCAACAATTATGAGGAACGTGACGCAGAAATCGCCGCTGCGATGGAAGAACTCAAGAAATATCCCGACAATTTCATTCTGCTGGAGAACCCTGCGGACGGCAAATACTTCGAATGGTACACGGAGGTGATGAACAAATACAACATTCCCCACGCCATAACGGTCACCAAGCCCGACCGTTTCCTTCTCCAGAACCACTATGTGATGGACGACAAGTCGGAATTCTTCTTCTTCGCCAACGCCCATATGAGCGAGGCGCGCAGCACCGACATCATCTTCCCCGCATCCGTAACAAGAGGAAAACACGCCTGGATTTACGATGCCGCCACGGGCAAACGTTATGCTATGCCAATCGGCAAGGACGGCAGACTCACCTTCGAATTCGGTCCTTCTGAAAGCTACGTATTTATGTTCAACAGGGAGACCAAGGGAGAGAAATGGGCTCCGCTTCCCATCACGGGAGCCGACACCCTTGCTGTGAAAAACTGGGATCTGACTCTGGTAAATCCTCAGGTTGACACCGTTCTCACCGACCATTTCGATGAACTCACCGACCTTCAGAAAACGGAAAAATACAGCACGTTCATGGGCACCGTCACCTACAGGACTACCGTAACCCTCGGCAAAGAACTCCCCCGTTACATCAATCTGGGCCGTGTATGCGACATCTGCGAACTCACCGTGAACGGCAAGGACCTCGGAGTGGACTGGTTCGGACGCAGGGTATATGACCTTGCCGGAGCCCTGGTCGAGGGAGAGAACACAATTGAAGTGAAGGTCACAACGCTGATGGCCAATTATACCGGTTCTTTCCCGGATAAAAGTATCGCCAAGAAATGGACCAAGGGAGCAACCCCTCCGATGGGATTGATAGGACCCGTTAAACTTTACAGATAATGAAGAAGTTTTTTACAATATCCATCATCACCGCACTGCTCGCCGTTCCGGCGGCATTGTCGGCCAAAGATTATGTCATCACCGATTTCGGAGCAAAACCGGACGGCATCACACTTAACACCAGAAGCATTCAGGCGGCGATTGACCTGGCTTCCGC
>JAKSKJ010000095.1 GCA_024401795.1 Bacteroidales bacterium
CCCTCGACCCCGAGATTACAAATCACGTGCTCTGGCCAACTGAGCTACATCGGCAATGTATTTCAAAGACCCTTCTTTGCCGAAAGGGATTGCAAAGATAGATATTATTTCGAAATCTCCAAAATGTTTTCACTCTTTTTTTTAAGAGCCAGCGCAACTGCGACCGCAACGGTGCCCAGTCCGATGAAAAGCCATTCCACTTTCGCAACGGCTTCCAACCCTTGGCTTGACGCGAAAATGCCTCCCACAATCTTGGGAACGAAGAAGAGTCCCACGTTCTGAATCCAGTAGATAAGGGAGTATGCTGTTCCCAGGCTCTTTTCCGGCACGATTTTGGGCACCGAGGGCCACATTGCCGAGGGAACGAGGGAATAGCCGAGTCCGAGCAGTGCAATGCCGACGTAGCCCCAGAACGGTACTCCCAGAGGTGCGAAGGCTATGAGCAGATGACCGGTAAGCACGGCGGCGCTGCCGAGAATCATCCAGCGCGGCGCCCTTCCGAATTTGTCAACCAGAATACCGAAGAGCGGGGTGAATATTATCGTGAAGAACGGAATCATCGCTATCATGGTACCCGCGACGGAATCTTCAATCCCGAACCGGGGGATTATGACGGACGTTCCGAATTTCTTGAAGGAACTTACGCAGCAGTAGAACGTGACGCACAGGATGCCTATCATCACGAACCTCGGATTGCGGAACAGCGTGAGTATGTCTCCGGCCTTGAATTTGTCTTCCTCAGCCACCTGTCCTTTGGAGAAGGCAACTCCGTCCTTGCGGTCTTTCCTTGCATCGAGGATGACGAACACCGCCCAGACGAGCGCTCCGGCAAGAAGCAGTGCCATTCCGACTTTTGCCGGACGGGCAGTGTCGGCAATTGTGTAGAAGTCTTTTGGAATGCCGATAATAAGGGGAGCACAAATGAGCGCCAGTGCCGTTCCGGCTCTTGCTATCGCGAGCTGCAAGCCCATTGCAAGTGACATGTTACCCTCCTTGAACCATTTGGCGATGGACCGCGTGACTGCCACTCCGGCTATCTCGCTGCCGAGTCCGAAAGTCATCTTGCCAACCCTTCCGATGGCGATGGCGGTGTCTTTGGGGAGGCCTCCGGCAACTCCGTAGTATGCCATTGCGCCGCCGACTACCATCATACCGAGGAATACGCTTCCCATTATGCGGATGCCGTAGATGTCGAGCAGGATTCCGCCTATGATGAGCCCTCCGCATACGCAGAGCAGGCTGTAGTCTCCAATGAAATTGCCCAGATCGCGTGAATCCCACCCGAGTTCCAGGGCGGCCGGATTCTTGAACAATTGGGATGCCGATGAGAACATGTCATCGAAGAAGTAGGAGGCAAACATCGGCACCACAAGGCATGCCAATGCCAGCCACGGAAGGTATTTGTTGTTCTTCATAAGCGTTTATTTCTGAATGTTGGGAAGTTCGAGCCCGTATCCTTTCTTTCTGTCCTCCGTCTTGAGGAGTATGCTGAAGAAGAAGGCCAGGACTCCGAAACTGGAGAATACTATCATTGGAACGAGGTAACTTCCGGTGTTGTTGCGGAGCGTGCCGATGAGCATGGGGACAAGGCAGAGCCCTATGTTCTGGACCCAGAAAATCAGGCAGTATGCGCTTCCGAGAATCTTCTCGTCGATGATTTTCGGAACGGAAGGCCAGAGCGCCGCGGGCACGAGGGAGAAACTGACCCCCAGGATTACAATGAGTGTGACCGCGAGGCCCTTCGATGGGAATGCCGGCAATACGAATGCGAAGCACAAGTGGCAGGCAATCATTATTATGGAGCCGAGCATAAGCATTGTGGCTCCCTTACCCTTGCGGTCGAGGAAAATGCCGAGAAGCGGGGTGAGGCACATTGCCAGAATGGGGAAACAGCTGAACAGCTGTGCCGCTGAAGCGTTGTCGATGCCCAGAGTCTCTTCGAGGAAGTTGGGGGCATAGCGCTGGAACGGGAATATCGCACTGTAGTAGAGGACGCACAGCAGTGCCACAATCCAGAACATCTTGCTCTTGAAAATTGCTCCGAGGTCACTCACGTGGAATTCGTCTTCCGGTGATTTCTCTTCCGTGGCAAGGCCTTCGGCTATGAGTTCCCTGTCGAACCTGCTGTCAAGCACGGCGAATATGATGAAGTTCACGAGACCTATCATAAGGAGCGCGCCGCAGAATCCGAGGGGCGCCACGATGGAACCGTTGAACTTGCCGGAGATGATGGGGGCAATCCACATCACGCCGAACACGCCCAGACGGGCGATGGCCATTTCCAGACCCATTGCCAGCGCCATTTCCTTGCCTTTGAACCACTTTGCCAGAATTTTGGAGACGTTGGTGCCTTCCATCTCGCAGCCGCAACCGAATATCATGAATCCGAGGGACGCCATCTTGGCGCTTGCAGGCATCTCAACCCACCAGGTGCCCAGCCAGGAATAAAGGGCGGTCTGGGCGAACCAGTCGCTTATACCTATATATTTTATGCCGGCGCCCAGCACCATCAGTCCGGCGGACAGGATTCCGGAGAATCTGACTCCCAGTTTGTCGAGGATAACGCCGGCCAGAATCAGGAAGCCGCATACGTTCAGTATGTATTCCGATGCCGCATATTTGCCGAATACGCTGCTGTTCCAGCCCAGATTGGCCTCCACCAGGGATTTGAGCGGGGACATCACGTCCACAAACATATAGGCGAAGAACATCATCAGCGCCACGAGAAGCAGAACGCTCCATCTTGCCAGAGGGTAGTCGTTCATCAGTTTTCTAACTTTTTCAGCCATAATATCTGTTTTAATTATTACTCTTGTTTCCTTGTCGGCAGGGCTGCTGCGTTTTGTTGCTGCACCTCAGGGGCTATGTCCCACCCGGAGGACACATTAACCCTGATGAGAAGTGCCCTCCGGGTGAGACACGGCCCCGAGGCGTCTTAACGAAACGGTTTAATGCTGTAACCTGACAATCTGCGAAGTTAATCTATTTGGCACGAAAGTCAAAATAAAGTTGTATCTTCGCGTAATTTATGATTCTTGAAAAGATTGATTCACCGCAGGACCTGAGAGAACTTGGAGAGGAGCAGCTGGCTCCGCTCTGCGAGGAAGTGCGCAACTATATACTGGACTGCTGCTCGCGCAATCCGGGGCATCTGGCTTCCAGCCTCGGCGCGGTGGAAATCATCGTCGGTCTGCATTATGTGCTTGATACCCCGCAGGACGAGATAGTCTTTGACGTGGGGCATCAGGCTTATGCACACAAGATCCTGACTGGCAGGCGTGAAGAATTCAGGACTCTGCGTACAAAGGAGGGGATAAGCGGTTTCCCTAACATCAAAGAAAGTGCGTATGACTCTTTCGGTGTGGGGCATTCCTCCACATCCATATCTGCGGCGTTGGGAATGGCGGAAGCCGCCCGAATCAGAGGAGACAGGAAGAAAGTGGTGGCTGTGATAGGGGACGGCGCCCTGGCCGGCGGCCTTGCTTTCGAGGGGCTCAACAATGCCGGTATTTCCAATTCCGACCTTCTGGTGATACTCAACGACAACAATCAGTCGATAGGTCCCAACCGTGGCGGGCTTCACGACCATCTGCTCAAACTGACCACAAGCAAGCATTACAACTGGATAAAACTGGGTATCTGGAATCTTCTGGGAGAGGGCAGGCTACGCCGCTTTCTGCAGCGTTGGGTAAGGAGCCTCAAGGCCTGGTTCGTCAAGAGGACGGGAGGAGACCTTTTCGAAAGCCTGGGATTCAGATATTTCGGACCGATTGACGGAAACGACATCAGGCAGGTGACGGAGATTCTCAGAAAACTCAGGAATATCAAAGGCCCCTGTCTGCTGCATTGCATGACGGTGAAGGGAAAAGGATATGCTCCGGCCGAGGCGGACCCGGAGACCTGGCATGCTCCCGGCAAATTCGATGTCGCCACAGGGCAAAGGGTGAAAACGGAATATGGTGCTGACAGGTATCAGGACGTATTCGGTGCGGTCCTTTGCGAACTGGCGGAGAGCAATCCGGACGTCGTGGGCATAACTCCTGCGATGACGGGAGGGAGCGGAATGACAGGATTCTCCCAGCGGTTCCCTTCCCGCTTCTATGATGTGGGCATCGAAGAACAGCACGCAGTCACTTTTTCCGCCGGACTCGCAGCCGGAGGGCTGCATCCGTTCTGCAACATATACTCATCCTTTTCGCAGAGAGCGTATGATCAGATTGTTCACGACGTGGCTTTGCAGAAACTTCCCGTAGTGCTCTGCTTCGACAGGGCCGGCGTGGTCGGCGAGGATGGCGCCACTCACAACGGAGTGTTCGATATGGCGGCATACAGAAGCATTCCCAACTGTATCGTGGCAGTCCCATCCGATGAGACGGAATTGAAACTGATGATGTATTCTGCTCTCCGTCATTCAGAAGGCCCTTATATAATAAGGTACCCGCGCGGGGTGGGGGAAGGTGCCGATTGGAGGAATGCGGCTTATGAAGTTCTGACTCCCGGCAGGGCGGTGGAACTTCGCTCCGGTTCGGATGTGGCTGTCATAGCTCTGGGGCCTTGCGCGCATCGCGCAGTTGAGGCTGCCGAAAGTCTTGAGGGAAAACTCTCTGTCGGAGTGTACGACTTCAGATATCTCAAGCCGATGGACACCGCTATGCTTGATAAGATAGCTTCGAAGTACCGTGCCGTGCTTACCGTGGAGGACGGGTGCCTTAAAGGTGGGCTTTTCGGAGCCGTTGCCGAATATTATGCTTCCAGGGGGACAGGCATCAGGATTGACGGCCTCGGAGTCCCGGATGAGTTCATTCTTCACGCCCGTCAGTCACAACAGAGGGCGATGTGCGGCATCGATACCGCAGGCATCACCCTCAAGTTGTCAG
>JAKSKJ010000096.1 GCA_024401795.1 Bacteroidales bacterium
ATGTGGCGCGGCGGCTGCATCATCCGCAGCGTGTTCCTGGGCAAGATCAAGGAAGCGTTCGACAAGAATCCGGACATTGCCAACATCCTTCTTGACCCTTATTTCAGCGAGAAACTCGCTGATGCTCAGAAGGGCTGGAGGAACGTTCTCTGCACCGCAATGCAGAACGGTGTCCCTGCTCCCTGTATGACAGCCGGCCTCCAGTATTATGACGGATACCGTACGGACCGCCTGCCCGCAAACCTGCTTCAGGCTCAGCGTGACTACTTCGGAGCTCACACCTATGAGCGTACCGACAAGCCTCGCGGAGAGTTCTTCCATACCAACTGGACAGGTCACGGCGGAGACACCGTTGCCGGCACCTATATCGCATAATCCCGGAGGTACATTGAACCGGGGGAGGGTGCCGCTTTTTGGAATGCTGCTTATATAAATTGGTGAAGTGCCTGATCTCCGGAGGCACATTAAACTGGGGAAGAGTGCCTTCGGGGGTCAGGCACTTCACCAAAATAAAAGCAGTCAATCAGTAAAAACCAAATAACCAATAAAAATGACAATAGGCAAATATTCATTCGGAATAGGCGACCGCTTCGCCCACGAGGGAGTCAACCAGTTGAAGGCCCTCATCAAGGCCGAAGAACAGTTCGGAGTTCACTTCGTGCCGGTATGGAACAAATCCAACCGCGAGCATCAGATAGTCGGCACAGAGCCTTCAGAGACTCGTCAGGAGGCAGATGCCGCAGTCAAGGCTCTCGGCTATAAGGATCAGTATTTCGTGGATGCGGACCACATCAATATGAACAATGTCGATAAGTTTATCGACTCATCGGATTTCTTCACGATTGACGTGGCAGATTATATCGGCAAGACAGGCACTATGGAAGAGAAATTCCTTCCTGCCATCAAGGAAGCCGGCCGCATCTATCGACATATCGCAGAGAAGAAGGGCGCGGACAATTTCGTTACGGAAGTCTCTATGGACGAAGTTGACTATGCCCAGAGTCCCGAGGAACTCCGCTTCATCCTGAAGGCCATTGCCGAGGAGAAAATACCTGTCCAGACCATAGCTCCCAAGTTTACGGGACGTTTCAACAAGGGTGTGGACTATCGCGGAGATCTTGCACAGTTTGAGAAGGAGTTCGAGCAGGATTTGCTCGTCATTGACGAGGCAGTGAAGGAATACGGACTTCCCGCCAACCTCAAACTCTCCATCCACTCCGGCTCCGACAAGTTCAGCATATATCCCATTATGGGACGCCTCATACGCAAGTATGACAAGGGCATTCACATCAAGACAGCCGGCACCACCTGGCTGGAAGAGAATATCGGTCTGGCTCTTGCCGCTCCCGAAGGTCTGGCACTTGCCAAGAAAATATATGTGAACGCTCTCGGGCGTATGGACGAGCTTACCGTTCCTTATGCTACGGTGATCGATGTCGATGTCAAGGCCCTTCCTTCACCCGAGGAGGTGGAGAAGTGGGATGCCGAGACATATGCGCGCACGATGCGTCACAATCAGGAGGACCCTCTGTACAATCCTTCTTTCCGCCAGCTCATTCACGTCAGTTACAAGATTGCCGCAGAACTCTCGGATGAATATCTCCCCGCCCTCGAGAAATATACCGATGTCATAGGGGAGCAGATTACTGCAAATATTGGAGAAAGACATATTAAACGACTTTTCAAATGAAACTGAAAGACATAAAATCCGGCAATTTCAATCCTGCCGAGTGGGAGGCCAAAGGCTATCAGCTTCCCAAGTTTGACATAGACGCAGTGGCAAGGAAGACTTATGAGCAGCCGACCTGGGTTCACTTCGGAGGCGGTAATATCTTCCGCGCATTCCCTGCCGCAATTCTCAATGATGCCCTCAATACGGGGAAATATGACAGGGGAGTCATCGTTGCCGAAACCTTTGACTACGAGGTGGTTGACAAGGCATATGCCCCTTATGACAATCTTTCGCTGCTTGTGAGCCTTCAGTCCACCGGTACTGTGGAGAAGAAGGTAATCGCATCTGTGACCGAGGTCCTGAAGGCGGATTATCAGTTCCGGGACTGGAAACGTCTCGTGGAGATTTTCTGCAATCCTTCGCTCCAGATGATTTCATTCACAATTACGGAAAAAGGATATGGCGTACCTCCGGCAGACCTTGAGCGTGGACTCCAGCCCGTTTTTGCTATGGGTAAAGTCTCCGCTTTGCTCTATGAGCGCTACAAGGCGGGCCGGCTTCCTCTCACCGTCCAGAGTATGGACAACTGTTCCCACAACGGAGACAAGGTCAAGGCCGGTGTATTTGCCTATGCCGAGAAATGGGTGGCTGACGGACTCGTTGAGAAGGGCTTCCTCGACTATCTTAAGGATGAGAAGAAAGTGACATTCCCTTGGGCTATGATAGACAAGATTACTCCGAGACCTCACGTGAAGGTCAAGGAGCTTCTTGCCGCCGACGGCTTTGAGGACAACGAATATATCGAGACGGAGAAGCATACGTTCACCGCCCCTTTCGTCAATTCCGAAGAGGTGCAGTATCTCGTCATTGAAGACAACTATACCAACGGACGTCCTCCTCTTGAGCTCGGCGGAACCCTCTATACCACTCGCGAGACCGTGGACAAAGTGGAGACTATGAAGGTCACGACCTGTCTCAATCCTCTCCACACGGCTATGTCCATCTATGGATGTATGCTGGGCTACACCCTCATTTCCGCAGAAATGGCCGACGAGGACCTTCGTCCGTTCGTCCAGAAGCTCGGATACATCGAGGCAATGCCCGTGGTGACGGATCCCGGAGTGCTCAATCCATATGAATTCATCGGAGCGGTCATCAACAAACGTCTCCCCAACCCGTTCATGCCCGATGCGCCCCAGCGTATCGCGATGGACACCAGCCAGAAACTCTCCATCCGTTTCGGCGAGACCATCAAGAAATACATCGCCCGCGGTCTGGACAAGAGCAACCTCGTTCTCATTCCCCTTACTCTGGCAGGCTATGCCCGCTATCTGAAAGGCGTGAAGGACAATGGTGAGGCCTTTGAACCTTCACCCGATCCTATGCTGGCAGAGCTTCAGGAAATCGTCGCCCCTCTCGAAATCGGCAAGGCTGACCAGGATTGGAACTGTCTGAAGAAACTTTACAGCCGCAAGGATGTCTTCGGCCTCGACCTATACGAAGCAGGGTTCGGAGAGCAGATAGAGGGTTTTGTGAAGGAACTCTTTGCCGGTGAAGGTGCCGTGCGCAAGACCTTGCACAAGTACGTATCTGCCAGATAGTGAAAGTTTTTGAATGAAAACAGACAGGATAAAGTCTCTTTTCGATTCGATTGCTCCCGACTATGACAGGCTGAATCACATTCTGTCTTTGGGAATCGACAGGAGCTGGAGAAGAAGGGCCCTCAAGTGGATAAATGACGGGACTCCTTTCAAACAGGTTCTGGACGTTGCCTGCGGAACGGGTGACTTCAGCATTGAGATAGCAAGGCACAGCGGGCAAACCACACACGTTACAGGACTCGACTTGTCCGAAGGTATGCTTGCCGTTATGAAGCGGAAAGTCGCCGATGCCGGTCTTGCAGACAGAATATCTGCAGAGACCGGCAACAGCGAGAGTATGCGCTTTGCGGACAACAGTTTCGACAGGGCGACCATTGCGTTCGGCATCCGGAACTTCGAGAACAGGGAAAAGGCTCTGGGGGAAATCCTGCGCGTGCTGAAACCCGGAGGAAGACTGGTGATACTCGAACTTTCCGTACCGTCAAACGCTGTTCTCAGATGGATATACTGCCTCTATTTTACACGGATTCTTCCTTTCATAGGAGGTGCCGTGTCCGGAGACAAGGCCGCATACAGATATTTGCCGGCATCAGTCCTGAAATTCCCCGGGAAAGACGAATGGATGGCAACAATGGGCGCGTGCGGTTTCCGCGATGTCAGACATAAAGCGTTTACGTTCGGAATATGCCGGATGTATATGGGAGAAAAGTGATATGACAGTAAAATCCTGTTTCAAGTCGCTGCGTCTCCGCACGTTACCTTTGTCTCTGGCCGGTGTCATAGCCGGGACTGCCCTCTCATCCACAGTCGCAGTTCCGGAAGTTCCGGTTGTCGTTGCATTGCTGTTCACCACGGCGTTTCTTCAGATACTTTCCAATCTGTCCAACGAACTTGGGGATGCTCTCCACGGCACCGATACCGCAGGTCGTCAGGGCATACACTATTCAATTCAGGACGGTGAGATAACCGTCCCGGAAATGAAGAAACTGATAGCGGCCGTCGCTCTGCTTTGCTGCCTGAGCGGACTTGCAATGGTATTTCTCAGTTTCGGGTCATTGTTCGCTTCGGGACCCTTGTGTCTGCTTGCCCTCGGAGCCGCCGCCATATGGGCCGCTATGAATTATACTCTGGGAGCCAATCCGTATGGATACAGGGGACTCGGCGACCTTTTCGTCTTTATATTCTTCGGCATCGTATCTGTGATGGGGGCCGGATATGTCTGTTCGCACACTGTCTGCCCGCTTTGGCTGCTTCCCGCTTCAGCGATAGGATGCTGGAGCATAGGAGTGCTCAATGTCAACAATATACGTGATATGAAAACGGATGCGGCCACGAGAACCACCATCGCTCTCAAGTTGGGCTTGAGGAAAGCCCGCGCATACCAGTTTGTCCTGATTGTTGCCGGGTGGCTGATGATGCTGGCTTATACGTTGCAGACTGCAACCGGTCTGTTGCAATGGCTGTATTTCATAACATTGCCTTTGTATGCCCTGCATCTCAAGGGCGTACAAAACAGGGAGGACAGGGCTCTCGACCCTATGCTCCCTTTATTGGTGATGACAACGTTT
>JAKSKJ010000097.1 GCA_024401795.1 Bacteroidales bacterium
TCAACGACACGAAAGTGTTCCCCGCACGCCTTTACGGCAAAAAAGAAAAGACAGGAGCCGACATCAAGGTATTCCTGCTCCGGGAACTCAACAGGGAACAGAAACTCTGGGATGTAATAGTTGATCCCGCACGAAAAATCCGTATAGGGAACAAACTGTATTTCGGAGATGACGACAGTATGGTTGCGGAGGTGATAGACAATACCACATCCCGCGGGCGCACTCTCAGATTCCTCTATGATGGGACGTACGAAGAGTTCAAGGACGCGCTCTTCGCCCTCGGAGAGACTCCCGTACCCGAGTGGGTGAAGGAAAAACCGGAGCCTTCCGACGTGGAGGATTTCCAGACCATCTTCGCCGCCAACGTAGGAGCCGTTTCCGCACCCGCGGCCGGTCTCCATTTCAGCAGGGAACTGTTCAACAGAATGATTCTGAAAGATATCGAGAAGACGTTCATCACAGTCCATATGGGCATCGGGCATTTCCGTGAAGTCGATGTGGAGGATCTGTCGAAGCACAGGATGGACGGGGAAAGGATGATAATCAGTGAAAAGGCCGCCGACGAAATCAATGCCACCAAGCGGGCCGGAGGAAAGGTTTGTGCCGTCGGCATCACGGTCATCAGGGGTCTCGAAACCTACGTTACCACCAACGACGAGATAAGGGCCACAGACACCTGGACCAACAAATTCATCTTCCCGCCCTACGAGTTCTCCATCCCCGATGCCATCGTCACCAACTTCCATCAACCCGTTTCCACTATGCTTATAGCAGTCGCCGCATTCGGTGGATATGAGAAAGTAATGAAAGCCTACGAATGCGCCCTTGAGAACGGATACCGCTTCGGACCGTACGGAGACGCGATGCTCATCATCTGATAAGAAAAAATTTATTCGAAAACATAAAAAACTTCCGTTAAACCACGCTCCAACGGAAGTTTTTTTCATTTCATAACCCTAATATTGCAGGGCTATGAAAAATATTTTCGACGAACGCGCAAGTGCCTGCGCACTTAACCGGATTTTCGGTTACGAACCCCGCTACGCTTCCGAACTGATAGGCAATCTGGGCTCCGCCGACGCCGTTTTCCGACTGACGGAAAACGAACTTTCGGATATTCTCGGGCCTTTCAGCAAATACCGGGGAAAGATCAACGGCTCGGTCCGTGATGAGGCCGCCCGTGAACTCTCGTGGCTGGCCGACAACGGTTGCACCTTCATCGCCTCCACGGAGGATTGCTTCCCAACTCTTCTCAGAGAGTGCGAAGACGCCCCGGCAGGGCTCTACGTCAGGAGCGACTCTCCGCCTGAAGAGATTTTCAAGCCGGGAGAATGCATCTCCGTAGTAGGGACCAGAGACATCTCGCTTTACGGCAAGGAGTGGTGCCCGGAAATCATCGGCGCACTCTCCTCCGTGCGCAATCCTCCCACCATTGTCAGCGGGCTCGCCTTCGGCGTGGACATCTGCGCCCATATGGCGGCTCTCGCCTACGGACTTCCGACAATCGCCGTGCTGCCCGTGGGGATAGACTGCGTTTACCCCGCATCCCACAGGGTGGCGGCTGGGAAAATCTCTTCCACGCCGGGATGCGCCCTGATTACGGACTACCCTCCCGGGACAAAGGCGGAACCCGTCAATTTTCTCAGGCGGAACCGCATAATCGCAGGTTTGAGCAAGGCGACGATTCTCGTTGAATCGAAGGAGAAAGGCGGAGGAACGATGACCGCACGACTGGCCTCGGGGTATGGCAGGGATGTATTCGCACTGCCGGGCAGAATCGATGACATACGGTCGCAGGGATGCAACCGGCTGCTGGCGGAAAAGATTGCCGAGCCTATTGTCTCCGTGGAAAGTCTGGTGCAGTCCCTTGGAATCGGGGCTTACAACCGCAGGCGCAAAAAGGATATCAGGGAAGAAATAGAAAAGGCCTATTCGGGCAGTTCCTCCCCGGAAGAAGTTAAAAAGCTCTGCTCCGTCGCGGAGGCGGTGAAACGCAGCCGGGGAATCACGCCCGAAGAAATCGGCAGACAGTGCGGCATCCCTTACGAAGAGAGCGTATCGATGGTCTCGATGCTTGAATGTGACGGCTTCATCGATACGGATCTGTACAGGAGGTGTTCGATTCACAACAAAAAATCTTAAATTTGCAACTCCGATGGAATTCATAGACACTCATACCCATATCACAGACGAGGCCTTTGCGGGCTGCGAAGAGGAAGTGGTGGCCCGGGCCCTCGAAGCCGGAGTTTCCAAGATGCTTCTTGCCGACATCGACTCCACGGAAAGAGACAGGATGTTTCAATTTGCAGAAAAGCACCCGGGAATACTGTTTCCTATGGTCGGGCTGTATCCGGGTTCTGTCGGAGAGAACTGGCGGGACGAGCTGGATATGATGCTTCCATACTTTTCAGAAAGAGTTGTAGCTGTGGGGGAAATCGGTCTTGACTACCACTACGGCCACGAGACAGCGGAACTCCAGAAAGAAGCTTTCGCGGCGCAACTGGAACTGTCCCTGCATTACGGTCTTCCCGTCAACATCCACCTTCGCGAGGCCACGGAAGATTTCTTTCTTGTGCTGGACCGGTTCAAAGGCAAGGGCCTCCGGGGCAATCTGCATGCTTTCAGCGGCAGTGCGGAGACCTTCGAAAGAGTACGGAAGTACGGAGACTGGTACGTGGGGATAGGAGGTGTGCTCACCTTCAGGAACGCCGCCATCGCGAAAGACATCGCAAAAATTCCCCTTGACAGAATCCTGCTGGAGACTGATGCACCTTATCTCGCCCCCACACCGCTTCGCGGGACCAGAAATGAGAGCGCCAACATCCCGATTATAGCATCCAGACTGGCCGAGCTCAAGTCTGTCCCTGTCGGGAAAGTGGCCGAAGTCACCACCAACAATGCAAAAAATCTGTTCGGAATATGAAACCAATGCCTGAAAAATCATCCATCCTCCTGATTTACACCGGAGGAACCATAGGGATGAAGGAAGACCCCGCAGACCAGGCCCTCAAGCCTTTCGATTTTTCTCAGATTCTGGAGGAAGTGCCGGAACTGCAGAAGTTCGCATTCAAGATTGACTCCTTCACTTTTGATCCGCTCATAGACTCTTCGGACGTGGAACCGGGTCTGTGGCAGGCTCTGGCCAAACTGATCCGCAGGAAATACGACGACTACGACGGATTCGTCATTCTGCACGGCACAGACACGATGGCATATTCCGCATCCGTTCTGAGTTTTATGCTGCGCGGACTGGGCAAACCCGTCATCTTCACCGGAAGCCAGCTGCCCATCGGAAGCCCGCGCACTGATGGCAAGGAGAATCTCGTGTCTTCAATCGAAATAGCTTCCGCAAAAGACGCCGACGGCAGTGCGACTGTGCCGGAAGTGGCCATATTCTTCAATTCAAGGCTTTTCAGAGGCAACAGGGCCACAAAGGCGGACTCGTCGTCATTCGGCGCGTTCACCTCCCCCAATTGTCCTCCCCTTGCGGAAGCCGGCATCAACATCAGATACAACAAGGCGGCAATCAGGCAATATGACGGCAGCCCGCTGGAAGTACAGACAGAACTCGACACCAGAGTCACGATTCTGAAGATTCACCCCGGCATCACCAGAGAGACAACCGGTTATTTTCTGCGCGACCCCGGAAGCCGGGCTGTCATAATGGAGACCTACGGTTCCGGCAACGCCATTTCCAAACCCTGGTTCACCGATATCGTCAGCGAAGCCTGCGGCAAGGGAAAGATTATCCTCAACGTAACACAGTGTCAGGCAGGCGAGGTTGATATGAACATCTATGCCACAGGCAAGACACTGAAAGCCGCAGGAGTCATATCAGGGCGGGACATAACCACCGAGGCGGCGCTGGGAAAACTGTTCTGCCTCATGGGAAAATTTCCCGACAACAAAACAGTGAAAGAGCTTCTTGAATCCAATCTCAGAGGAGAAATATCCGAATAATTATTGCCAAATGAGATTTTTTTACTAAATTGCGACGTTTTTGATGACAGAAAATCAACTAAACAATACATTATCAATCAAAAAACTCAAAAACACTTATGAAAAAATTTTTCATGTTTTTGGCAGTGGCAGGCGTAATGGCCTTCTCTGCAAACATCGCATCCGCTCAGGACGAGCAGGCTGCTGAGGCTGCAACCGAGCAGGTTGCCGCTCCCGCTCAAATGACAGCTGAGGATCTCCTCAACGGTACCGGAGAGGAAATTCCTCTTCATCAGGCCCTGAAGACCAAGTTCATCGAAGGTGGTGCAGGATTCATGTCCCTCATCATCATCTGCTTGATCATCGGTCTCGCTCTCGCTATCGAGCGCATTCTCTATCTCTCATTCTCCAAAATCAACACCAAGGCTCTTGTCGAGAAGGTTGAGGCAGCTCTTGCAAAGGGTGGAATCGAGGCCGCAAAGGACGTTTGCCGCGACACCAAAGGCCCTGTTGCCAGCATTTTCTATCAGGGACTCCTCCGTTACGACCAGGGTGTTGACGTCGTTGAGAAGACTGTCGTTTCCTACGGCTCGGTTCAGATGAGCGAAATGGAGAACGGACTTTCCTGGATTTCCCTGTTCATCGCCCTTGCTCCTTCACTCGGATTCCTCGGAACCGTTATCGGTATGATCCAGGCATTCGATGCCATCCAGGCTGCAGGTGACATTTCTCCCAACGTTGTCGCAGGAGGTATGAAGGTCGCTTTGATCACCACCGTCGGCGGTTTGA
>JAKSKJ010000098.1 GCA_024401795.1 Bacteroidales bacterium
TTCGCCAACCGCAGACCCGACAGGATGATGCTGCATATGAGGGCGGAGCACGGCGGCACCTACATACTCAAGGACGGAGAAATTGAAAAAGTCAACACGAAGACTCCCGAAACAATCGCTGCCGGTGTCTATCCGCAATGGAGCAATGATGGCCGCTACATCGCCTTTTCCGTCAATGATATCGCCCAGATATTCCATTCGAGCGACCCCAATAGGGTGGAAGTATATGACAATGAGTCCGATGTGGTTGTCTATGATGTTGAAAAGCACGAACTCATATTTTCGCCCCTCACCAAATCCGAGGAATATTTCGAAACGATGCCCTGTTTTTCGCCCGACGGAAAAACGCTTTATTTCTGCAGGTGCAAGGCTGTCGGGAATATGCCTCAGGGCTATAGGGAGGCGCAATATAATATCGTAAAGCTGGACTTTGACCCTGTAACGGGCCAACTGGGCGACAATCTTGTCACAGTCTATGATGCCGTATCGGAAGGCAGGAGCGCATCTCTTCCCAGGATTTCTCCGGACGGCAGATACCTCCTGTTCACCCACCAGACCTACGGCCAGTTCCCGATTTGGCACAAGGATGCGGACCTGTATCTTGTGAATCTGGAAAATGGTGAAGTCTCAAGACTGGAGGAACTCAATTCCGATGATGCTGACAGCTACCACAGCTGGAGTTCCAACGGCAGATGGATAGTTTTCTCGTCCCGCAGGGATGACGGACTTTACACCAAACCCTACATAGGCCATATAAGCGCGGACGGGGAGGTCTCGAAACCCTTCCTCCTGCCTCAGGAAAATCCCCGTGAGTTTTACCTGAGGCTTATGGATTCCTTCAACATTCCGGAATTCATTACCGGAAAGGTTGAAGCCGGTCCGGAAGACTTCGCCAAATCGGCAATCGACGGGACGGCTTCCGAGGTTACTTCTCGGAAATCGTTCTGACAGGTTTCAAGATACAGGCCATATAGAGCCAGATTATCAGCAACGCTACAAAAGCCGCAACCTGACGGCCTCCGAAGGCATCCGTCACGATTCCCAGGATGGGTGATACGACAGCCCCGCCGGCAATGCCTGTCACGAGGATGGCTGAAACTTCGTTGGTGTATTCAGGTTTGTGTTTGAGAGCCAGGCCGAACAGGATTGAGAACAGGTTTGCGTATCCCAAACCGAAGAGAATCACGCTTATTGCCATTACCGTATAGTTAGTGGCAAAAATGATTCCGGCAAGTCCCACAAGCGCGACGACAACGCTGACGCCATAGAATTTGTGTTCCTTCATTCTCATCAGAAGAATGCCCACTCCGAGAGTGCTGACGGTTCTGGCAAGGAAATAGAGGCTGTTGCCAAGCGTGGCCTTGGATTCGGGCAGGTCGAAACGCTCCTTGAGAATTTTCGGCAGTGAAATGCCCATTCCCACATCGGCTCCTACAAGCACGATGATCCCGATGAAGAAAAGAAGAATGTATCTGTCTTTCAGCAGGGCGAACGATTCCTTGAATGAAGGGCTCTTGAGCTCAATCTTCTCTTCCTTGATGGGGGCGGAGAACAACCACGCCGCCGCTATGAGCGACACGATGGAATAGATAGGGAATATCCATTTCCAGCCGAAGGCCGTCCCGGCGAACGCAGAGGCGATGATGGGAGCCAGGAAAGAACTTGCGGCCTTTACGAAATAGCCGAGAGTCATGGTGCCCGTCAGTTTGTCGCCCGATACCACCTCCTTTACGAGGGGGTTCATCGCCACCTGAATAATCGTGTTGCCTATTCCGATGAGGGCAAATGCCAGAAGTATCATAGGGAAGGTATAGGAAATGAGAGGAATGGCGAAGGCAATGAATGTGACTATGAAACTCACGATGACCATATTCTTGCGCCCAAAGCGGTTGAGCAGCATTCCGGTGGGAATGGACAGCAGCAGAAACCAGATGAAGCAGGCTACCGAGAGCAGGCTGGAGATGGTGTCGGAGAACTGGAAATCAGCCTTGACATAATTTGTCGCTATACCCACGACGTCCACGAAGGCCATTATGAAATAGCCGAACATCACGGGCAGGATGGTGCGAAACAGTTGTTTGGATTGCATATTGTTGTAGTTTTAATTAAATGCTGATTGTGTGGTCTCCGGCTCCGAATTCTTCGGTTTTGCAGTTCCCGGGTACTTTTATGGTAGCGGTTGAGCCTTCGGGAATGGAGAAATTCCATATCCACCTGTCTCCGCTGTAGTGCCATTCGCTTTTGATGAGGCCGGCGGCCGAATTGTATTCCGCATCAATGCTTCCTATCCTCCGGTCCGGAATCGGCTCCATTATGATATGACGGAATCCCGGATTCTCCGGATCCGCCTTGATGCCTGCGACGCTCTCCCATATCCATTGGCAGACGGCTCCGTAGGCGTAGTGGTTATAACTGTTGACGCCTCGTGGGGCGATGCCTTTTTCGTAGGTGTAACTATCCCAACGCTCCCAGAATGTGGTGGCTCCGTTGTCAACGGAATACAGCCAACTCGGATTTTCGCGCTGGAAGAGGAGTTCGTATGCAAGGTCGCTCATCCCGTTGTCGGTGAGCATCTCCATCATAATCGAGGTCCCGAGGAAACCTGTCTGCAGCCTGTTGCCGTGGCGGGCAAAGTTGTCACGAAGCCTCCGGCAAATCGTCTCTTTAGCTTCACCGTCGAATATTCCGTCCCTCAGGGCGAACAGCAGCGGAGTCTGCATAGTGTTGAGAATCCCCGTTTTGAAAGTTCCGTCCGGATGAAAGAATGCCGTTCTCACATAGTCTTTCGCTTCGGCAATCATCTTCTCGTATTTCTGCACGTCACGGTTGGTCGCCACGGCCATATCGCGCATCATTACGGCATCACTTATCCAGTATGAGGCGCTCAGGAAGTTCCAGAAATCGATAGTCTCGGGATACCGCAACAGATGGCCCTTGCTGTCCGGAGGACCGAATGCCCTTCCGGAATGGGCCTCGAGCGGCTCGAAACTGTGCCAGTCGGCCCATTGGTAGTCCCCGTTCTCGTCGATGAGGGAGGTATGGATATATTTCGTCTCCGCGACGTGGTCAATGAATCTCTCCATGGAGTCCCAGCACTCATCCACCATCGTGTTGTCTCCGAACTGCTTCCAGATTGTCCAGGGGACAATTATTCCGGCATCGGACCAACCGACTCTCATCATTGAGGTAGGTTCGGAACCTGATTGGGCGAACGGCGCCACTCCGGCGAAGCCTCCGTGCTCATTCTGAGTGTCGCGGACATCCCTCATCCATTTGTGAAAGAAGGGACCGGTGTCGGCGAAGAAGGTGCCCGTCCCGGCGAAAACCTGTGTGTCCGCCGCCCAGCCCTGCCTTTCATCGCGCTGGGGACAGTCTGTAGGTACGGACAGATAATTTGACCTCTGGCCCCACAGGGCATTTGAGATTATTCTGTTGATATCCTCGTTGCCGGTGGTTATGCGGCCTGTTTCCATCCCCTCAGTAATGGAGGAAACAGGGATGGACTGAACGCTTTTTATTTTGACCTTGTCTGTGGCGGTGATGGAAACCAGGCGGTATCCGAAGAAGGTGCATCGCGGGCAGAATGTAACGTAGCGGCCACCAGGGCCGAAGGTATAAACGAGTTTCATCCCACGGTCTTCCATCCTGAGATTGTCCCTGTGCACACTGCCTTCCGGGCCGTCCGCATTGCGGCTTTTGGCACCGTTGCCGTCGTTGAGGATCTCCGCAACACGGCAGGTGAGAACTGTACCCTCTGCTGCATTGAATGTAAAAGACGGTACCGCGGCGCAGTTCTGACCGAAATCCACTACCAGAGTTTCACCGGGATTCACTGTCATGGTTTCATCCGCGCCATATTCCCTTTGAATTATGACCTTCCCGTATTCTCCTTCGCCGGCACTTTCCACGCCCTGCCAGACGTATGCCCGTACCGGCTTGAGTGTCAAGTCCTTCCGAAAATACACTTCCGCACCTTCCGAAGGCAGGATCTCACCGTTGAATTCGGTGTTGATCTCAGGCGTTGACAGCTTTTCCGGAGTGGCGAAGCCGGGGAGCTCACGCGCATCGTATTCTTCTCCGTCGAAAATCGCCGCATGCCTGACGGGCCCCGCTATGCCGGCCTTCCAGCAAACGGTATCGGTGCCGAAAAGTTCCGTCCTCCCATCAGAGTATTCAAGTTCCAGTACGCCACGGAATGCGCACTTCCTGCCAATCATTCCGATGTGCCGTTTGGGAGTGACTATCTTGTCCGCCCACCAGCCGGGCGTAACCTGAGCCGACAAGACATTCCCGGCGCCGGCCTTGCAATTGAAAGCGTCCGTCACGTCATAGGTGAAGGAACGCTTTGTCTTTGCATAATGAGTGAAACCGGGCTTGAGAATCTCTTCGCCGACCAGGTTTCCGTTTACATATATTTCATAGATTCCCAGGCCGCTTGTCATCCATTTCGCCGACACCACTTTCCCGGAATTCCGAACGGTCGAAAGGAACCAGCTTGCCCCGTCCGCCGCCCTTTCGCCGTCCATCACCGGACCGGAAACGACGGGCGCGTCAACCACCGAAATCCATTCCGACACAGCCCAGGACGAATTGTCAAGAGCATCTGTCCTACTCCCGATAGTCTCCCTGCCATACTGACTGCAACAGCTGGCCAACAAGCACATCGAAATTAGGATAGATAATACTGATTTCAT
>JAKSKJ010000099.1 GCA_024401795.1 Bacteroidales bacterium
GAGGATTCGAAAGAATCCCCACGACGGAACTCAAGGACGTCACCCCCGAGCAGAGAGCCACTCTCGACAAGCTCACCGGACTCCTTGAAGATGACGAAGACGTCACCAACGTTTACACCACGCTCAAGCCGGCGGAAGAATAGAAATCAGATTAGTTTTTCCAGTTCGCAGTCGGCCTTTATCTTGTCGATGATGGCGCAGACGATTTTGTATGCTCTGCTGTCCTTGGTGTAAACGGCGGGGGTGATGAATTTCACACGGCCCTGGCGTTTGAGTTTCAGCGCAGAAGCGCGCTTCCTGTCGTTCTTTTCGTCATAGACGGCCACGGGGAAGCCGCCGAACATACCCACAATCTTCATACAGGGTACGTCGGTGTCGCCGTCGCCGAAATAAATCATATGCGATATGGGGATGCGCTTCTTGTCATCCGAGACGGAGGAGTTGACCATCTTGTTGTCTTCGGAGCTGAATATCCCCTTGCTTATCTTGAAAAGGAACTGGGTCTTGGCCGTGTAGTCCACAGCCATACCGGGCCATTCGGCCTCACCGTTTTCGTCGTATATGAACGAGCCGGCAAAAACGTGCTTGAATTCGCCGGCGATGGGGCTGCCGTCTATGATTTCCTTGAGCCCCGAGGAGTTGATGTAGTGCTCGACCTTCACCCCCTGCCGCTCGCCGTAGCCGTTGACCAGAGCGAACCATTCCTTCACGCCGTCGAAGAGTTCTATCTCCTTGCCGAACTTGCCGAATTCGGAACGGCGCAGGCTGATGCCGCAGGCCCTGGCTTCATCGAACATCTGCTTCATATAGGCCAGCACGTTGGATGCGTCCTGCCCCGTCGCTATGTTGTTGCTTGATTCCCAGAATTCCGCAGGAGTCTTGCCGACTGCCTGGATGAAGCCGAATTCCTGCATATTACCCGGAGACAGAGTTCCGTCGAAGTCGTATATGAGCGCTACAATAGGTTTTTTCATAAGTATTTCACCACAAATTATTCCGTTTCACCACAAATATGTGAAAAAATCGCCACATAATGAGCAAATGTCTTGATGATTTTTGCAGGAGGACTAACTTTGCGACATAATTCAATTTGATTATGACACACTATCTGAGCAGAATCGAAGACGTCATCAAGCGCAACTGGGACAGGCCCGCCCTCGGCAATTACAAGGGAGAGACTTTCAGCCACAGGGACGTCGCAACCAACATTGTGAAGTTCCACCTGTTTTTCGAAGCCACGGGGACGGTCAAGGGCGACAGGATTGCCCTTTATGCCAGGAACTCCGCCAGATGGGCTGTCAGTTTCCTGGCAGTCAACACCTATGAGGCGGTGGTGGTGCCGCTGCTCAGCGATTTCACTCCAGACAGTGCGGCGCGTCTCACGGACCACTCCGGAGCGGTGATTCTGTTCACCGACAAGGACAAGTGGAGCCAGATGAGCATAGAACTGATGCCGAAGGTGAAAGCCGTCATAAGCGTGAGCGACTTCACCCTGCTCTACAGCCGGGACGACAAGATAAAGACCGCGTTCGACGGCATTCCCGAGGCGTTCTCATCCAAGTTCCCCCTGGGATTCAACAGGGAAAGCGTGAACTTCCCCACCGGAAACGACAAGGATGTCTGCGTCATCAACTATACATCCGGAACCACAAGCGCCCCCAAGGGCGTGATGCTGCGCTACGAATGTTTCAGTGCGATGGTCGATTTCTCCATCAAGCACGTTCCCTGCAACGAGGAGGACTCGATTGTGTCGATGCTCCCGATGGGCCACATCTACGGGCTGGTGATAGAATTCATATTCCCGATATGCTGCGGAGTAAAGATTTATTATTTCGGCAAGACCCCGTCCCCCACCCTGCTGCTCCAGGCGATGAAGAGCATCAGGCCTTTTATGGTGGTGACGGTGCCGCTCGTGATGGAAAAGATATACAAATCCTCCATCAAGCCCGTCATAAGCAAGTGGTATATGAAGGCGCTGCTTTTCATCCCCGGCATCGGCAACGTCATTTACAACAAGATAGGTCAGAAGATAAGGGAGGCGTTCGGAGGCAGGGTCAAATATTTCATTATGGGCGGGGCCGCGCTCAATCCCGAGGTGGAGAAGGTTTTCAAGAAAATCAAACTCCCATACACCGTGGGCTACGGAATGACGGAAGCGGCTCCCCTGCTGGCGTATGAGGACTGGAGGCGCTATGTCCCCGGCTCCTGCGGAAAGCAGGTGGAATGCACGGAGATACGCATCGATTCGGAGGATCCGCAGCACATTGCAGGAGAAATCCAGGCCCGGGGAACGAACATCTGTTCCGGGTACCTCGACAACCCGGAAGCAAACGCCAACGCCTTCACGGAAGACGGATTCCTGCGCACCGGCGACCTCGGCATAATGGACAAGGAGGGCAACATCTTCATAAAGGGCAGAAGCAAGAATATGATTCTGTCGGCAAACGGCCAGAACATATATCCGGAAGAACTGGAAGCCGTCATCAACAGCCAGGACTATGTGGCGGAGTCGGTGGTGGTGGACAGGAACGGCAAACTCGTGGGGCTCGTCTATCTGGATGAGGCCAACATAAGAAACGACAAACTCGACGCCGAGGCCATCTCGGACATCCCGGAGAACATAATAAACAATTCCAACCGTGTCCTGCCTGCGTACAGCAGACTTTCCAAGGTTGAAATTGTTCTGGAACCCTTCGAGAAAACCCCGAAGATGAGTATAAAGCGATTCCTCTACAAATAGGATTCGCTCCTGGCTATGAAGTCGGCCAGAGCCTTGCCCTTCAGCATTCCGTTGCTGAGCAGCGCCAGATCAACCACCTGCCTGAGGAGGTCTTTGGTGTTTTCCCTGTCAGCCCATATTCTGGCGATGACGGGGTTTTCCATATTGACCTTGACGTCATATGAAACGGGCATCTGTCCGTAGAAGTTCATTCCTCCGCCCATCGCGCTCATTTCTCTCCAGCGGCGCATGAATTCGCTCTGGGTGATGAGCACCGGAGCCGACTTCTCGCCGAGGTTCTCCGCCTGAATCTGATATTCGTTGCCTTCCGGAAGAGCGGTCTTGAAAAGTTCGTCGAGGGCCTTTTTGTCGTCCTCGCTCATTTCGGGCTTCACTTTGTCCTCTTTCTTTATGAGGTTGTCGGCGGAGTCGCTGTCAACGCGGGCAAAACCGCTGTCCTTCAACTTCTGCTCCAGAAGGTTGACGAAATGGCTGTCGAGCTCGCAGTCCATCAGAAGCACGTCGTAGCCCTGATTCTTCGCGGCCTCGATGAAGCCGTACTGCTCATCGACGTTGGTGGCATACAGGTAGATGACCTTCTTGTCCTTGTCGGTCTGATTGGGTTCGATGGCCTTGCGGTAGTCTTCGAGGGAGAAGTATTTGCCATCCGTATTTTTCAACAGGGCGAACTGCAGGGCACGTTCGCAGAATTTCTCGTCGGAGAGCATACCGTACTCGATGAAGAGCTTGATGTTGTCCCACTTCTGCTCGAACTGCTCGCGCTGGTCCCTGGATATCTCTTCAAGACGGTCGGCAACCTTTTTGGTGATGTAGGTGCTTATCTTCTTGACGTTGGCATCCGACTGGAGGTAGCTGCGGCTCACGTTCAGAGGAATGTCCGGAGAGTCGATGACACCGTGGAGAAGGGTGAGGAAGTCAGGCACGATGTTGTCCACGTGCTCGGTGACGAACATCTGGTTGCAGAACAGCTGAATCTTGTTCTTGTCGATGGCCATACGCTCCTTTATCTTGGGGAAGTAGAGCACGCCGGTAAGGTTGAACGGATAATCCACGTTCAGATGAATCCAGAACATCGGTTCCTCCTCCATAGGATAGAGCGCCTTGTAGAAATTGAGGTAATCCTCATCCTTGAGCTCGGAAGGAGCCTTGGTCCAGATGGGGTCGGTGTTGTTGATGACGTTGTCCTCGTCCGTCTCCACGGACTTGCCGTCCTTCCACTCGGTCTTCTTGCCGAACACCACCGGAACGGGCATAAACTTGCAGTACTTGCCGAGAAGCTGGCTTATCCTGCCCTTGGTACCGAACTCTTCGGCGGATTCGTCATCGAGGAAAAGCGTGATGACTGTACCCCTGTCCGCTTTCTTGGACGAGGTCATCTCGAACTCGGGAGAACCGTCGCAGGACCATTTGACAGCCTTTGCGCCGTCCTTCCAGCTCAAGGTCTCGATGGTGACTTTCTTCGCCACCATAAAGGCGGAATAGAATCCGAGGCCGAAATGGCCTATGATATTGGACATCTGGTCCTTATACTTCTCGAGGAACTCCCCTGCCGAGGAGAAGGCTATCTGGTTGATGTATTTGTCAACCTCCTCTTCGGTCATACCGATGCCGCTGTCCACAATCTTGAGGGTTTTCTTCTTTTCGTCCAGTTCGATGCCGACCTTGAGCTCTCCGAGTTCGCCCTTGAAGTCCCCGCAGGAAGCCAGGGCCTTCATCTTCTGCGTGGCGTCAACTGCGTTGGCCACCAGTTCACGGAGAAATATCTCGTGATCGCTGTACAAAAACTGTTTGATGACCGGGAAAATGTTCTCGGTGGTTACTCCAATCTGTCCTTTTGTTGCCATAATATATGTAGTTATTACTCGTTTATGAAAAATCAAGCCGCACCCCTGTGGGCACGGCCTGATTCAATCAAATTGCGTTCCAGTGACAAATTGTCATT